>NZ_JAMYUS010000008.1:0-285935 GCF_040323255.1 Mesorhizobium sp. M0052
AACCATCGCCGGTCCTCCGGCGGACAAGAAAACTGTCACCCATGCTATCGGTCCATTCTGTTACCTATCTATCCGGTTCGGACACAGCCTTTTTCTCCCGGTCAGTATACGGGGAGAAATGCCCGGCAGGGCAATGAGGGGCAGCGCTGGCGGTTTGTCATTATCTGAAGCGATTGCCCTCCGTTCTCAATGCTTGTTCCCTTTACGTTCGGTTTCGGCGCTGTTAGCCTGAGCGCCTCCGGCATTGATGGCGGCGGCCTTGTCTTTCCCTTGCGAATCCGGTCTGTCGAACCGATGGAATTCTCCCCCCAACAGGACGAGGCTCTGAAAGCGGTGGCGCGCTGGCTGAAAGAGGGCCGGCCGCAGGTCTTCCGGCTGTTCGGCTATGCCGGCACCGGCAAGACCACGCTGGCGCGCTATTTTGCCGAGCATGTCGACGGGCAGGTGCAGTTCGCCGCCTTCACCGGCAAGGCGGCGCAGGTGCTGCGTTCCAAGGGCGCGGTCAATGCTCGCACCATCCATTCGTTGATCTACCGGCCGAAGGGCGAGGAATCGGTGTCGGACGAGGTGACCGGCAAGACCTCGATGTCGCCGACCTTCTCGCTCAACCGGCAAAGCCCTATTTCACGGGCGAAGCTGGTGGTCATCGACGAATGCTCGATGGTCGACGAGCAGCTTGGCCGCGACCTTCTGAGTTTTGGCACGCCGATCCTGGTGCTTGGCGATCCGGCGCAGCTGCCGCCGATCTCGGGCGGCGGCTTTTTCACCGAGCATGAGCCGGATGTGCTCTTGACCGAAATCCATCGCCAGGCGCGCGACAATCCGATCATCCAGCTGGCGCTCGACGTGCGCGAGGGCCGCGAGTTCATGCGCGGCGACTACGGCAGCGCGCAGGTCATCGGCAAGGAGGACGTCACCCAGGAGTTGGTGCTGAAGGCGGACCAGGTGTTGGTCGGCACCAACCGAACACGCCGCCGCTACAATCAGCGCCTGCGCGAGCTGAAGGGTTTCAATGCCGATTATCCGCAGGCCGGAGACAAGCTGGTCTGCCTGCGCAACGACCCCGCCAAGGGCCTGCTCAACGGTTCGCTGTGGAAGGTAATGACCTCGTCGCGCGAAACGGTGAAGCCGGGCATCAACCTTCTGGTCTCGCCCGAGGAGGACGATCCCGACCGCGGCGTCGCCAAGATCAAGCTGCTCAAGTCGGCTTTCGAGGATCCGGACGCCGATATCCCCTGGCAGCAGAAGAAGCGCTTTGACGATTTCGACTATGGCTACGCGCTGACCGTGCACAAGGCGCAGGGTTCGCAGTGGAACGATGTCGTGCTGTTCGACGAGAGCTGGGCGTTCAAGGAAACCCGCCAGCGCTGGCTCTATACTGCCATAACGCGGGCGGCAGAGCGGCTGACGATTGTTAGATAGCTGGCGTTAGATAGCCGGCGTCAGGTAGCAGCCGGCGCAGCAGGGCTGAGTGGCGTCGCACCCAGCCATTGCCAGGCATCCGCTTCATCCTCGGCCGCGAAG
Source organism: Mesorhizobium sp. M0052 (assembly GCF_040323255.1). Classification (NCBI taxonomy): domain Bacteria; kingdom Pseudomonadati; phylum Pseudomonadota; class Alphaproteobacteria; order Hyphomicrobiales; family Phyllobacteriaceae; genus Mesorhizobium; species Mesorhizobium sp. M0052. The sequence goes on from NZ_JAMYUS010000008.1 coordinate 1,525, forward strand.
TGCCTGAACTCGATGGGTGGCGAAGCCGGAAGGAAGTTCCGCGCATCCGCTATCCAGTCGGGCTCACCGATCGTCGCGCACCGGGCGATATGCTCTAGCGCATGAACCGTACCTTGTTTCAGCGTCTCGTCGTCCATATCGATCCAGTCGACGCCCTCATGGTCGACCAGCCGCACCAAGACGTCGATCCTCGGGTGCAGCGCGTAGGCAGCCTCCAGCAATCCGAACAGATTTTCGCCGTCGGCGGCAGAGACATGGCCGACGACGTCGATGGCGAAAAGGTCCTCACGGTCGGTTTCGAGGCGGCGGATCGCGGGCACGGATTGGAGAAAATTCATTGGCTGGGTTCCCCCTTGCGAGCAGATGTCATCACTGGAACACCCGAAAGCCCCTGTCTGTTCCCATCAAAGGCAGTATAGATGCGCTGCACAAACAGCCGGACCTCACGCCATGCCCGCGAAACTCTCGGTCAATCTCAACGCCATCGCCATGCTGCGCAACCGCCGCGACCTGCCGTGGCCGAGCGTCACCGGGCTCGGCCGCCTGGCGCTGGCGGCCGGCGCGCACGGGCTGACGGTTCATCCGCGGCCCGACGAGCGCCACACCAGGCATTCCGACCTGCCGGAGATCCGGGCGCTGATCGACGACGAGTTTCCCAAGGCGGAATTCAACATCGAGGGCTACCCGACCGAGGATTTTCTGGCGCTTGTGGAAAGGCACCAGCCGGAGCAGGTGACCCTGGTGCCCGACGATCCGGCGCAGGCGACATCGGACCATGGCTGGAACTTTGCCGCCGAGGCGGCGTTCCTTATCCCGATCGTCAAGCTTCTGAAAAAAGGGGGCTTCCGCGTGTCGCTGTTTTCCGATCCGGATCCCACCGGCGTCAATGCCGCGCGCGATACCGGCGCCGACCGCATCGAGCTCTATACCGGGCCCTACGGCAGCTACCATTCCGATTCCGCCAAGGCGCGGAAGGAGCTGGAAAGATTGGGAAAAACCGCGGATGCCGCACTCGCCGCCGGGCTCCAGGTCAATGCCGGGCACGATCTGGTGGTGAACAACCTTCCGGCATTGGCAAAGCGCATTCCGGCATTGGCCGAAGTGTCTATCGGACACGGGTTGACAGCCGATGCGTTGGAGTATGGCATGGCCGGCACGGTGGGGCGGTTTCTGAAGGCTTGCGGTTGGTAGCGGTGGAAGGCTCGTGTCGAAGGTGATATCGCATGACAGCAAGCAAGGCGCACCGCGCGGTGATCGGGGAGTAGTCGATGGCTCTTTCCAGCATCGGTAGCGAGGCTGAACCCGTCGAACAACCGAACCACTCCCACACTGAACAGCACAGCACCAAAGTTCTGATGCTGGGCGCGCTTGGCGTCGTCTATGGCGATATCGGCACCAGCCCGATCTATGCCTTCCGCGAGGCGCTTCACGCTTCGCCTGGTACCGACACGCGCATAGATGTCCTGGGCGTGCTGTCGCTGATCGTCTGGGCGCTGACGATTATCGTCACCATAAAATACGTCGCTTTCGTGCTTCGCGCCGACAACAAGGGCGAGGGCGGCACGCTGTCCCTGATGGCGCTGGCGCGCAGCGCCTATCCAAAAGGCGCCAAGCTTATCCTCGGCATCGGACTTTGCGGGGCGTCGCTTTTTTTCGGAGACGCTATCATAACTCCGGCCATTTCCGTGCTGTCGGCAGTTGAGGGCCTGGAAGTGGTGACACCGACGCTGGAGGCCTATGTCGTTCCGATCACCTTGGTCATCCTGGCGTTTCTGTTCTCCGTGCAGCGCTTCGGCACGGGGAAGGTGGCGGCAGTATTCGGGCCGGTGACGGCGCTATGGTTCCTGGCCATCGGCGTTTCCGGGCTCTACCACCTGATGGATGATCCTTCGGTGCTGTTGGCGATCAACCCGTATTATGCGATCGCCTACTTAGCCGGCACGCCGACCGCCGCTTTCGTGACCGTTGGTGCAGTGTTCCTGGCGGTAACGGGGGCCGAGGCGCTTTATGTCGACCTTGGACATTTCGGGCGCAAGCCGATCGTGCTCGCGTGGTTTTCCGTGGTGTTTCCTTGCCTGCTGCTCAACTACTTCGGCCAGGGCGCCTTTGTGTTGGCGAATGGCGGCAGGCCGACCAATCCATTCTTCGAGATGTTGCCGGATTGGGCGCTGATGCCAATGGTCGGCTTGGCAACGGCCGCCACCGTGATCGCCAGTCAGGCGGTGATCTCGGGTGCTTTTTCGCTGGCACGTCAGGCAGTGCAACTCAACCTGCTGCCCCGCATCGAGGTGCAGCACACGTCCGAAATGCAGAGCGGCCAGATTTATATGCCGCGCGTCAACCTGCTCATCGCCCTGGGAGTGATGCTGCTGGTTGTCGGCTTCGGCAGCTCGAGTTCGCTGGCTTCCGCTTACGGAATTTCGGTGACCGGCGAGATGCTGATGACAACCATTCTGCTGTTCGTTGTCATGCGCAATTTGTGGAAATGGCAGCTTGGGCTCGCCCTGGCATTGGCGCTGCTGTTCGGCACCATCGACATGGGTTTCTTCCTGGCGAATGTCGTCAAGATCGTGGAAGGCGGATGGGTGTCAATATCCGTTGCCTGCCTCATGGGGCTGATCATGACCACCTGGATACGCGGCAGCCGCTATCTGTTCGACAAGACCCGGCGCAACGAAATCCCGCTCGATTTCCTCGCCGGCAATCTGCTGAAGAAGAAGCCGCAGCTGGTGTCCGGCACCGCCGTGTTCCTGACCAGCGATCCGCAAAGCGCGCCGACAGCGCTGATGCACAGCCTGAAGCACTACAAGGTGCTGCACGAGCAGAACGTCATTCTGTCGGTGGTCACCGCACCGCAACCGCTGGTGCCCGACAGCGAGCGGGTCAAGATGGAGACAGTCAACGAGTTGTTCATGCGGGTGACGCTGACCTTCGGCTATATGGAGCAGCCCAACATTCCGCGCGCGCTGGCGATCTGCCGCAAGCAGGGCTGGAAGTTCGACATCATGACGACGTCGTTCTTCCTGTCGCGGCGCTCGCTCAAGGCATCGCCCAATTCCGGCATGCCGGTGTGGCAGGACAAGCTGTTCATCGGGCTCGCCCGCTCGGCGGCCGATGCGACGGAGTATTTCCAGATCCCGACCGGACGTGTGGTCGAGATCGGCACGCAGGTGGCGATCTGAGGTTTCCGGCAGCCTTTGACGCCACGCACCGGTCATTGCGGGGCAAGCCCTGCGCTGGGAACATGGTAGCCCTACCGTCACGGCACTTGATATTGCATCGCAGCAAGCGTAGAGCACCGCGCGCTTATCGGAGTGTCGTCCATGGCCCTTACCAATGCTGGTATTGAGGCAGAACCTGTCGAACAATCGAGCCATCCCGAAATCGAACAGCACAGCACCAAAGTTCTGATGCTGGGCGCGCTCGGTGTGGTCTATGGCGACATCGGCACCAGCCCGATCTACGCCTTCCGGGAAGCGCTTGTTGCGTCCTCCGGCGGCGAAATCGCCGAGCGCGGCGATATTCTGGGCGTGCTGTCGCTGATCATCTGGTCGTTGACGATTATCGTCACCATCAAATACATCATGTTCGTGCTCAGAGCCGACAACCGAGGCGAGGGCGGCGTGCTGTCGCTGATGGCGCTGGCGCGCGGCAGTTTCCCGACCCGCTCGGCGATCATCCTGGCCATCGGTGTTGTCGGCGCGTCATTGTTCTTCGGTGACGCCGTCATCACGCCGGCAATCTCGGTGCTTTCGGCGGTTGAAGGCATGAATGTCGTTACCCCGACCTTCCAGCCCTACGTCGTGCCGCTGACGCTGGTCATCCTGGCGATCCTGTTTTCGGTGCAGCGCTTCGGCACCGGCGGTGTGGCGCTGATCTTTGGCCCGATCACGGCGGTCTGGTTCCTGGCTATCGGTCTTTCGGGCTTGAACCACATCATCGCCGATCCCGAAATCCTGTGGGCGGTCAGCCCGCACTACATCGTCGCCTTCCTGATCAATTCGCCCGATGTCGCCTTCGTCACCATCGGCGCCATCTTCCTCGCCGTCACCGGTGCCGAAGCGCTTTATGCCGATCTCGGCCATTTCGGCCGCAAGCCCATCGTGCTCGCCTGGCTGGCCATCGTGTTTCCCTGCCTGCTGCTAAACTATGCCGGGCAGGGCGCTTTCGTGCTGGCGAAGAACGGTCACGTCGGCCACCCATTCTTCGAGATGAACGAAGGCTGGACGCTGATCCCGATGGTGGTGCTGGCCACTGCCGCGACGGTTATCGCCAGCCAGGCGGTGATCTCCGGCGCCTTCTCGCTGACCCGGCAGGCGGTGCAGCTCAATATGCTGCCGCGGCTCGAAATCCTGCACACGTCGGAACGGCAGTCGGGCCAGATCTACATGCCGCGCGTCAATGTTTTGCTGGCGTTGGCGGTGATGTTGCTGGTCGTCGGTTTCGGCGAATCGAGCAAGCTCGCCTCCGCCTATGGCATCTCGGTGACCGGCAACATGTTGGTGACGACGGTGCTGCTGTTCGTCGTCATGACCCGCATCTGGAAATGGCGGCTGTGGGTGGCGGTCGCCATGACGGCGCTGTTCGGCTTCATCGACATCGGCTTCTTCGCCTCCAACATCGTGAAGGTGTTCGAGGGCGGCTGGGCGTCGCTTGCGGTGGCCTTCACCATCGTTCTGGCGATGTGGACCTGGGTGCGCGGCAGCCGCTATCTGTTCGACAAGACCCGGCGCAACGAAATCCCGCTCGATTTCCTCGCCGGCAATCTGCTGAAGAAGAAGCCGCAGCTGGTGTCCGGCACCGCCGTGTTCCTGACCAGCGATCCGCAAAGCGCGCCGACAGCGCTGATGCACAGCCTGAAACACTACAAGGTGCTGCACGAGCAGAACGTCATTCTGTCGGTGGTCACCGCACCGCAGCCGCTGGTGCCCGACAGCGAGCGGGTCAAGATGGAGACAGTCAACGAGTTGTTCATGCGGGTGACGCTGACCTTCGGCTACATGGAACAGCCCAACATTCCGCGCGCGCTGGCGATCTGCCGCAAGCAGGGCTGGAAGTTCGACATCATGACGACGTCGTTCTTCCTGTCGCGGCGCTCGCTCAAAGCATCGCCCAATTCCGGCATGCCGGTGTGGCAGGACAAGCTGTTCATCGGGCTCGCCCGCTCGGCGGCCGATGCGACGGAGTATTTCCAGATCCCGACCGGACGTGTGGTCGAGATCGGCACGCAGGTGGCGATCTGAGGGTCTCGAACGGATAAATCGTCGAGGAGGCTAATATGAGCGGCGAATTGGTGCTGGTCACGGGCGGGTCCGGCTTCCTCGGCGCTCACTGCATCCTCGAACTGTTGAAGGCCGGCTACCGCGTCCGCACCTCCGTGCGATCGGCCAGGCGCGAAGCCGATGTGCTCGCCATGCTCAAGGCAGGTAGCACGGAGCCCGGTGACGCCCTTTCATTCGCCCATGCCGATCTGATGGCCGACGCAGGCTGGCCGGCGGCGGTGGCCGGCTGCGATTACGTGCTGCATGTCGCATCGCCTTTTCCGCCCGGCGTGCCCACGCATGAGGATGACCTGATCCTTCCGGCGCGCGAGGGCGCGTTGCGCGTGCTGCGGGCGGCGCGGGATGCCGGGGTCAGGCGCGTCGTGCTCACCTCATCCTTCGCGGCCGTCGGCTATGGCAAGATGCGCGCGGATGGGCAGCCTTTCAACGAGGAAAACTGGACCGATCCGGCAGGCAAGGTCAGCGCCTATGTGAAGTCCAAGACGCTCGCCGAGCGCGCGGCCTGGGATTTCATCGCCGAGCAGGGCGGCGCGCTGGAGCTTGCGGTCGTCAATCCCGTTGGCATCTTTGGACCGGTGCTCGGCGCGGACCATTCGACCTCGACCGAATTTGTCCAGCGCATGCTGAACGGCGCCGTGCCTGGGCTGCCGCGCCTGTCCTTCGGCGTCGTCGACGCGCGCGACGTGGCGGATCTGCATGTTCGCGCCATGACCCACCCCGCCGCCAAGGGCGAACGGTTCCTGGCTGTCGCCGGCGATTTCATGACGGTGCGCGAGATCGCGCAGACCCTGAAGACGCGGCTCGGGCCGGCGGCGTCGCGCGTCTCGACGCGGGAGTTTCCCGATTGGCTGGTGCGCATCATCGGGCTGTTCGATCCGGAAGCGGCACAACTCGCAACGGAACTGGGCAAGATCAAGAACGCCACCAACGCCAAGGCGGTGCGCGTGCTCGGCTGGGCGCCACGCTCGCGCGAAGATGCTTTGATTGCCACGGGCGAAAGCCTGATCCGGCTGGGACTGGTCAAGCGACGTAAGTAATTGTGCGGGAGGCCGAACCTTAAGGGCTCGGCGTCCCGCAATGGCAGCTTTCAGCCGGCCAGTGCAGCCTTGTTCGTCTCCAGAAACTGCTTCAGCGGCACCGACTTTCGGCCGGAGAGTTTTTCGACCGCGTCGGTCACCATGCCGAGGTCACCGGCGCGGGCGGCGGCGTCGAATGAAACCAGCACCTTGGCGAAGGGTTCAGGCAGGCCGGCCGACTTCATTCCCTCGGTCAGGGCTTCGTCGGAAAGCTGGATGACCTTGATCGGCTTGCTGGTGACCTCGGTGACCAACGCCGCCACTTCGGCAGCCGTATACGCACTGGGGCCGGTGAGCGTGTAAGTCGCGCTTTCGCTGCTGTCCGAGGCGAGCCCCGCTGCGATCGCCGCCGCGAAATCGTCACGCGTGCCGTAGGAAATGGCGCCGTCGCCGGCAGAGGTGTACCACTGACCCGACGCCAGAACCTGCGGCAACGCCATGAACAGGTTCTCGTTATACCAGCCATTGCGGAATATCGTGTAGGGGATCCCGCTCGCCTTGACCGCCTGTTCGGTGTCGTAGTGGTCGGGCGCGAAAACAACCGGCGAACCAGGCTCGGGGTTGGGCATCGAGGTGTACAGCAGGTGGCCGACGCCAGCCTGTTTGGCCGCCGTCACCGCCGCAAGCTGCTGCTCGCGCCGCTTCCCCTGTACCTCAAGTTCGTTGGTCGAGATGACGAGTGCCCGGTCGGCTCCCGCGAAGGCCTCGGCAAGCGATTGCGGGTCGTTGAAGTCAGCGGCTCTGACGACGACGCCGCGCGCCGCCAGATCGGCAAGGTTGGCGGGTGTACGGGTGGTGGCGATGATGCGGTTTGCGGGGATCTTTAATGTGTCCAGCAGGTGGTTGATGACGCCGCGGCCAAGCTGGCCGGAAGCGCCGGTGACGAGAAGGGTTGCGGTCATGGGGGATCCTGAAATTGCGCCGGGTGGCGGGTGCTTCTGACAGTCTCAAAAAGAGACCAGCACTAAAATAAGAATTGACCGGCCACCGTAAAGAAGGCAGTTTTTAGGGAGGTAGGCACCGCCAGGGAACCAGCAGCCATGGACGGCAAGGTCGTCAATCTGAGAACCAAGCTCAATATATTCAAAGCCACCAGCGATGGCGCAAACATTGCCGATTGCCCGGTTCGCGACGTGATGCAGGGCGTGAACGGCAAATGGAGTTCGCTGCTGATGGCGGCGCTCGCAGAGCAACCCTATCGTTTCGGCGAGTTGCGGCGCCTGGTGCCCGACATCTCGCAGCGCATGCTCACCCAGACGCTCCACGATCTGCAGCGCGACGGCTTTGTTCATCGCGAAGTGTTCCCGACCAAGCCGCCAAGCGTCGAATACAGCCTGACCGATCTCGGCCGTTCGATGTTCGGCGCCTTGCATCAATTGATCCTGTGGGCCGAACTCAACCATGGTGCGGTGCGCAAGGCGCGCGCTGCCTTCGACGCCGGTGGCTGATATTTTGGTCCATGCAGCAAAGGCTTGATTTGACAATGGCGCTGAAGGATTGTCCGGCCAGTAGTTGGGCGGGCAATGGAAAAATCTCTCGACATCGCGATTGCGGGCGCCGGCCCGGCGGGGCTCGCCACCGCGCTCTATCTCAAGCGCGCGGGCCACAACGTCACCATCTTCGAACGTTTCGAGGAACCCAAGCCCGTCGGTTCCGGACTGATCCTGCAGCCGACCGGGCTGAGCGTGCTCGCCGATCTCGGCCTGCTCGACGACATTCTGGCGCTGGGGAGCCGCATCGAGCGTCTGCATGGCGCCGATGCCTCGAGCGGCCGCACCGTGCTCGCCGTGCGCTACGACGCGCAGCCTGGCGGCCGTTTCGGGCTGGCGGTGCACCGGGCGGCGTTGTTCAACATATTGTTTCGCGCCGCGCAGCGCCAAGGCATCGCCATCGAAACCGGTGTCGAGATCGAGACGCTGGACGTCGGTGAGCGGGCGATCCTGATCTTCGACAAGAGCCGAACGGTGGGGGGCCGCAGGGCAGGGCCGTTCGACCTCGTGGTCGACGCCAGCGGCTCGCGTTCGAAGCTGCGCCGGTGCCTCAACGATCCGGCCCAGCCGCGGCAGCTCACTTACGGCGCGTTCTGGGCCTCGCTCGGCTGGCGCCAAGGCTTCGACGAAAATGCGCTGCTGCAGCGCTACGACAAGGCCAGCGTGATGATCGGCGTCCTGCCGATCGGCCGACCGGAACCGGGCGGGGAAAAGATGGCGGCGTTCTTCTGGAGCCTGAAGCCGGCGGATGCCGAAAACGTGCGCGCGGCAGGGCTCGACGCATGGAAGGCGAGACTGGTCTCGCTGTGGCCGCAGTGCGAGGCGTTCACCAGCCAGATCGACAGCTTCGACCAGCTGTCGCTGGCGCGCTACGGCCACCACACGATGAAGCTGCCGGCTGGCCGCAGGCTGGCCGTGATCGGTGATGCCGCGCATTCGACCAGCCCGCAGCTCGGGCAAGGCGCCAACATGGCGCTGCTCGACGCGGCAGCACTCAGCCATGCCTTGGCACAAACGGGCAACGTCGAGGCAGCGCTGGAAAGCTACGCCCGGGCGCGGCGATGGCATGTTTGGATCTTCCAGCTGCTGTCGCTGGCGCTGACGCCGTTCTACCAGTCGGACGGCACGATGCTGCCCTTCTTCCGCGACAGGCTGGTGGCAACCATCGCCAAAATCCCGCCAGTGCCAAGCGTGCTTGCCTCGATGGTGGCCGGCACGCTGATCGATCCGTTCAGGCGGATCGGGCTAGAGGAGGTGCACTGGCCAGATCATCGGGCGGGATCAGGGTCGAGAGAAACGAATTTCTCGCACGCAGGAATAGACGCAGCCGCTGCGGATAGTCCGGCGCCACGGCACCCTTGATCGAGGCGCGTTCGCTCAACGCCTTGCGCCAGGCCTGGACCAATGGCTTGCCGTCCAGAATGCCGAAATTGCCGATCCGGTCGAAGGCGTCGAGATAGCGGAAGACCGGGCCGTAGACGGCGTCGACGAGGCAAAAGCGCTGGCCGCTGAACCACGGTCCGGCCTGGTCGGCCAATTCGTTCTCGACACGATCGAACATGGCTGACAGCGCTGCGGATTCCGCCAGGAAGGCGGCCTCCGTCGAAGCCGTGTAGAACCGGCCGATGGTGTTCAATGTCGCCGAGCCGAACTCGATCCAGGCGCGATGCCGGGCACGGGCGTAGGCGTCGGCCGGATGCAGAGGATTGGCTTGCGTCTCCTCGAGGAATTCGAGAATGACGGCGGATTCGAAGATCACCGTCTCCTCGCCATTTGCCTGGACGATCAGCAGCGGCACCTTGCCCAGCGGCGAAATCGCCTTGAACCAGTCCGGCTTGTTGGCGAGGTCGATGGTGACACGCTCAAACGGCACGCCTTTCTCGGCCAGCGAGATCGCCGCGCGCTGCACATAGGGGCATAGATGATGGCTGACGAGAATGAGCTTGCCAGTCATTTCATTCTTCTCAGGCATTTCATTCTTCTCAGGCATGTCACTCTCCCCAGACATAGTTCAACGCGCCGTCCTCGACGCGCGTCGACAGGAACATCAGTCGCGACGCTTTTGGCGCCGGACCTTCGATCCGGTCGCCTGATGTCATGTCGAAGGCGGCGCCGTGCCATTGGCAGACCAGCTTGCCGTCCTTGCAGTCGAGCGGCCCGCCGAAATGCAGGCAGACATTGGCGGCGGCGCGGATGCGCTCACCGCTGCGCCAAATATGGACCTCGCGGCCGAAGAATGGCGCGATCAGGCTGCCCGTCTGTGGGACGTCGGCGACTTTGCAGGTTTCGTGTTTCATGGATCTTTCCCGGATTGATGCAATTGCATGCATATAGATGCAAGTGCATCGATCGTCAAGCTTGATGCAACTGCATCTATCGCCTAGGATGGGTCATGACCAAAACAACCACGCCTTCGCCCGAAGCCGTCAAGGCCTGGGCCCGCCTAATGCGGGTTTCGCGCCAGCTCATCGAAAAGGCGGAAGAGGCTTTGAAGACCAGCGGCTTGCCGCCGCTCGACTGGTATGACGTGCTGCATGAACTCGCCGAGGCGGGTGAGGGCGGGCTGCGGCCATTCCAGCTGACCGAGCGCACACTGTTTGCGCAGTATAACATCTCGCGGCTTCTGGCGCGGCTCGAGGCCGAAGGACTGGTCGAGAAACTCAGGGTTGCCGATGACGGCCGCGGCCAGACCATCCGCATCTCGGCCAAGGGCCGTCAGACGCGGCGACGGATGTGGGCTGTCTATGGACGGTCGATTGCGGAATTGGTCGGCGCAAAACTCTCCGCGGAGGAGCTGAAGATACTGGCGAGCCTGCTTGGAGAGCTGCGCCATCCGCCCGCCGATGATTGATCCGTCAGAATCTCGTGGTTTGCTCGGCGGCTCTCACGTCGACGATTTTTCTACCTAACCCCTTGCGTCGAGCACAGGATTGCGCAATATGCCGAACCGTAACGTACGGTACGCCGTTTGAGGCGACCCGGCGACCTCATCGAATGGGCAGGAAATTGTTGCAGGCGAGTGCCGAGATCGATACCAGCGAAGTGCTGACAGAGCGGCAAACGGCCGTCCTGGACGCGGCTTTGCGGCTGCTGGTCGAGGAGGGCGACAATCTGACCATGACGGCGGTGGCGCGGCGCGCCAGCTGCTCGAAGGAAACGCTCTACAAATGGTTCGGCGACCGCGACGGATTGCTGACGGCGACCGTGCAGTGGCAGGCATCGAAAGTGCGCGTGGTGCCGGTCGACGGTGAGCGGCTCGATCTTGCCTCGATGACGGCAAGCCTGGAAGGCTTCGCCTCGGACTGGCTAAAGGTGATTTCGAGCGATACCTCGATCGCGCTGAACCGCGTCGCGGTCGGCCATGCCGGATCCGGAAAGGACGATCTCGGCGCCATCGTGCTGGAGAATGGCCGTTTCGCGCTGGCCAGACGGCTGAAGCCGGTGCTGCTTGCCGGCAAGCAGGCCGGGCTGCTCGACTTTACGGACGCCGAAATGGCGTTCCGGACCTTTTTCGGGCTGGTCGCCCGCGACGTGCAGATCCGTCTCCTGCTCGGCGACCGGCTGGAATTGACTGAAGCGGCGATCGGCGGCGATGCCGCCCGGGCGACGCAGCAGTTTCTCGCTCTTTATGGAGCAAAAACCGGGCCGCAAGGCCTCTAATCACTGTGGGAAGGAAGCAAAAGATGCGTGTCTATTACGATCGCGACGCCGATCTCAATCTGATCAAGGGCAAGAAGGTCGCCATTATCGGCTATGGCAGCCAAGGCCGGGCGCACGCGCTCAACCTCAAGGATTCCGGCGCCAAGGAAATCGCCATCGGCCTCAAGGCGGGATCGGCGACCGCCAAGAAGGTCGAGGCTGATGGCCTGAAAGTGATGAGCGTGGCGGACGCTGCCAAATGGGCCGATTTGATGATGATGGCGACGCCTGACGAATTGCAGGCCGACATCTACAAAAACGAAATCGCGCCAAACATTCGTGACGGCGCCGCGATTGCCTTCGCGCACGGCCTCAACGTGCATTTCGGCCTCATCGAGCCGAAGTCGACCGTCGATGTCGTCATGATCGCGCCGAAAGGCCCCGGCCACACGGTGCGCGGCGAATACCAGAAGGGCGGCGGCGTGCCGTGCCTGGTCGCCGTCAACCAGGATGCTTCCGGCAATGCGCTCGATCTCGCTCTGTCCTACGCCTGCGGCGTCGGCGGCGGCCGTTCGGGCATCATCGAGACCAATTTCCGCGAGGAATGCGAGACCGATCTATTCGGCGAGCAGGTCGTGCTCTGCGGCGGCCTGGTCGAACTGATCCGCGCCGGTTTCGAGACGCTGGTGGAAGCCGGCTATGCGCCCGAAATGGCCTATTTCGAGTGCCTGCACGAGGTCAAGCTGATCGTCGACCTGATCTATGAAGGGGGCATCGCCAACATGAACTACTCGATCTCGAACACAGCCGAATGGGGCGAATATGTCTCTGGCCCGCGCATTATCACCGCCGAGACCAAGGCCGAGATGAAGCGCGTGCTGAAGGACATCCAGACCGGAAAATTCACCTCGGAGTGGATGCAGGAATACCGCGCCGGCATGTCGCGCTTCAAGGGCATCCGCCGCAACAATGACAGCCACCAGATCGAGGAAGTCGGCGCCAAGCTGCGCGCCATGATGCCCTGGATTTCCAAGAACAAGCTGGTCGACAAGGCCAAGAACTAACCCGCAGTCGTCGGGATTGGGAGCAAAGAGCCGGCGGAGCGATCCGCCGGCTTTTGATGCCGGTTTATCGATCAGGATACTCAGCCATAGTGCCAATGCGGCTTCGGCTCGGTGCCGGTGAACTCGACGCCGATGCGGTCGTCGCGGCGCCAGCGCACGATGGCCTTGTAGCCGATGCCGTCGACCGGCACATAGAGCAGGAACTCGTCCGGCACGCGCGCGTCTATAGACACTTTCAGCTCGGCGCCGCCGGCATGCATGTTGCGGACCGTGCACTTGACCTCGGAATTGGTGAGGCCGGTCAGAATCGTCGCGCCTTTCAGCACGCGCTGCCGGTGTTTGTTTCGCAATTCGTTGTCGGCCATGACGGCACGTCCTTCGCGACCGGATCGGCGCGATCGTCAGATGGGGCACGATATCACGGATAGGCTGAGCCGATAAACATATGGTTAGCGGTGACCGAGACCAGCCGTCTTTCCTAAATGAAAACGGCGCCGCGATGGGGCGGCGCCGTCGTGTATTGTCGTTTATAGTTCAGCTGTAGGGCGACCAGCATTGCTGGCGCGGGCCACCATAGGGCTGGAACGTGTTGTCCCAGGCCCGGTAGGACCGATAGCGGTCGTAGCACCACTGTACATGGGCGCTGGACAGACGCTGCGTGCGGTAATAGCGGCGGGGCGCCGGCTGCACGTAATAGCCGTCATTGTAATAGCCGTTGTTGTAGTAGCCGTTGTTGTAGATGCTGCCGAGGCCGAGACCCAGGCCGAGGCCGAGAACTGCTGCGGCGCCGGTGTCAAAATCACGGCCGCGATGGTGGCGGTGATGGCGCCAGCGCCAGTTGTCGCCGCCGTTCCAGTTGTGCCGGCTCCAGTTGCCGCGATCCCAGTTGCCCGACCTGGCGAAGCGACGGCCTTCACCACGGCGCCACTGCCAGTTGTTCATGCCCTGACGGTTGTTGCCGCCTCCCATGAATTCGCCGACTGGTGTAATTTTCGGGACTATGGTGCTTGCCGGCACCGACAAATCCGGCTGCAGGATCGGGCCCGCGGCGGATGGCGCCGTGAGACCCGAGAAAAGACCGAGCGCTAACAGCCCGGATTTGACTGTGGACGAAAAGAGCGAGCTCATTGCACTCTCCAAGTGATACAGGCCCCACGCCCGGATACCCCAGGGAAGTGGCCTATTGATGGACCTTGGCGTCTGAACGGAGGATGAACAGAAAGGTTCCATCAGCCATGACGAGCAGCCCTTGTTTTCATTGGCGCTTGCAGGCAAAGGTCAGTCCATGTCGCTGCGCCTCGCCACTTTCAATGTCGAAAACCTGATGAACAGGTTCGATTACTCGGGCTTCCGCAACCAGCTCAACGAAGACCGCACGCTGGCGCTTTTCGACATCCAGAGCGAAGCCGAATACCGGATGCTGGAGCAGGCGCGCGCCATCGCGCAATCCGACGATACGCGCCAGTTGACCGCGCTCGCCATTGCCGCCACCCGTGCGGACATCATCTGCATGCAGGAGGTCGACAACATCGAGGCGCTGAAGGCCTTCGAGTACGGCTATCTCTTCAAGATGGTGGGCGAGGGTTACCGGCAGAAATACACCACCGCCGGCAATGATTCGCGCGGCATCGACGTTGCCGTGATGATGCGCAACGAGACCGCGCAAGGTCAGCCGATCGAGTTCGTGCGCATGACCAGCCATGCCTATGTCACGTTCGAGCAGTTCGGATTGCAAACGCCTGAACTCGAGGCGCTCGGCAACCTGGCCAATGAACGCATCTTCCGGCGCGACTGCCTGGAGGTCGACATCAAGGTCGGCGGCGTGCCGCTGACGCTGTATCTCGTCCATTTCAAATCGATGGGCTCGCCGCGCAACGGGCTCGACGGACGCGAGGCGACGATGCCGGTGCGCATCGCCGAGGCGCAAGCGGTGCGCCGCATCATCGAGGAGCGCTTCGGCAAAGAGCACGCAGCCGATAAAAACTGGGCGATCTGCGGCGACATGAACGACTACCGCCAGCGGGTGAAGATCGAGGGCGACGCCGTCGACGGCTACCGCTTCCAGGTGATCGACGACAGCCAGTCCTGTATCGATGTGCTCACCGCCGGCGGCTTTTGCGAGAATGTCGTCGAACGCCGGCCGGAGATGGACCGCTGGAGTTTCTACCACACGCGCGGGCCGAAGGAGCGGCATCTGTGCCAGCTCGACTACATCCTGCTGTCGAAAGGGCTGGCGGCGAAGAATGCGACGGCGGTTCCCGACATCATCCGCAACGGCCAGCCCTGGCGCACCATCTTTCCGGCCGGACAGGCGGTGGAGCGCTTTCCGCGCGCCGGCTGGGACCGGCCGAAGGCGTCGGACCATTGTCCCGTCGCAATTACCCTGGACATGGCTTGAGCACGGTGAGCTTCGACCTGCCGCGCAACGTCATCCTGCCCGTCGACGAAATCGACGTCCGGCTCGACCCCGGCCCGCATCCGTTCGAGCGCGACAACGCGCAGGCGATCACTGACAACTGGCGGCGCGAGCTCACGGCCAATCCGGCGTTGTTCGACGGCACGGTGGTGCTGCTCTCGGCGCTCGCCTGGCGCGACAACCGGATCGTCGGGCGTTGTCACGCGGTGAAGTACTCGACCTTCCTGCTGTGGCGAAAGAACCGGCAGGGGACGGGCGCCGAGCATGCCTATGGCCACGCCATGCTGGTCGCCGGCGACAACGCCCTGGTGGCGATCCGCATGGGCGCGCACACGGTCCCGGCCGGCAGTGTCTACTTCGCTGCCGGCTCGTTCGAGCCGATCGATTTTCGCGATGGCCGCGTCGATGTCGATTTCAACATGATCCGTGAAGTGCGCGAGGAGACCGGGCTTGACCTGACAGGCGCTGCGCGCGGCAAGCGCTACCATGCGCTGTCGACATCGACCGGCACGGTCCTCTTCCGCCGCTACCACGTCGATGCGCCGGCCGACGAGATTGCGCGGCGCATCGGCGCCTTCGTCGCGACCGAGACCGAGCCGGAGATCGAGGGGCCGGTGATCATCCGCCACGCCGCCGACCTGCCGGAAGGGCTGGCACCGCATATGAAGCCGCTGGTCGAGTGGCATTTTGGCGGTGGCGGGGGCTAACGGCGCGGATTGTTCTGCGCCGCCTTGCGGTCGTTGCGGGCGGCGACGAGGAACAGGATAACGCCGATGCCCAGTAATCCACCCATGACCATGCCCATCGTCTGGCCGACGACTGCCTGAAAATCGGCGGTGACACGATCGGGATTGGCCATGCCGTAGCGGGCGAGATACCACCAAAGTCCCGCAAGGGCGCCTTCGATGATCACCATCGTCAGAATCAGCCGCGCCTTCTTGCTCATTGCAACTCCTTGACCAGATGCTTTGCTCTAAAATTAGCATCGCAGACCGGATGACAACAAGTATTGCCTTATTCGTGGCGCAGCGCGTCGATCGGGTCGAGCCTGGCGCCGCGCAGCGCCGGGAAGAAGCCGAACACCATGCCGATCAGCGCCGAAAAACCGACGGCGAGCAGGATGACCGCCGGGCTCGGCGCAAACGGTATGGCCAGCGTTGCCGAGGCGAGGCCGGCCAGCGCCAGGCCGATCAGGATGCCGATAATGCCGCCGAGCAGCGACAGCACCGTCGCCTCGACCAGGAACTGGATGAGGATGTGCTTTTCATGCGCGCCGATGGCGAGCCTGATGCCGATCTCGCGGGTGCGCTCGGTGACCGAGACCAGCATGATGTTCATGATGCCGATGCCGCCGACCAGCAGGCTGACGCCCGCGACGGCGCCCAGCATGCCGGTCATGGTGGTGGTGGCGCTGGCCATGGCGTCGGCGATCTGGGTCATGTCGCGGATCGAGAAATCGTCTTCGCGGTCCGGCGTGATGCGGCGGGTGTCGCGCAAAATGTCCTCGACTCGCGGCTGCAATTCGGTGGTCGGGGTGCGGTCGTCGGCGGCGACGTAGATGTTGTCGATGTCGCGGTTGCCGGCGATGCGGCGCTGATAGGCGGCAAGCGGCATCAAGACGACATTGTCCTGGTCCTGGCCGAAGCCGGTATAGCCCTTGGGTTCGAGCAGGCCGATGATCTTGCACGAGGTGCGGTTGACGCGGATGATCTCGCCCTCCGGTTCGCCGGCGCCGAAGAATTGCTGGCGCACCGTTTCGCCGATCAGGCAGACGCCGGTGCCGGAGCGTGTTTCCGAATCCGAGAACGGGCGGCCCGACACCAGCTTCCAGTCGCGGGCGTCGAGATAGGCGCTGTCGGTGCCGGTGACGCCCGAGGTCAGGCTCTCGGTGCCGAAAATGACGCGGACTTGTTTCTGCGACGCCGGCGCAATGGCGCGCGCTCCGGTCAGGTGGGCTACGAGGGCGGCTACATCCTTGTCGGCCAGAGGCCGTACCGCCTGGTCGAGCCCGCCTGGTCCGCCGGTGCCTGCCGGGCGGCCGGAACGGACGACGAGCAGGTTCGAGCCGAGCTTGGCGATGTCCGACTTGACCTTGGCCGTGGTGCCCGAACCGATGGTCAGCATGGCGATGACGGCGGCGACACCGATGACGATGCCGAGCAGCGTCAGGAACGAGCGCAGCACATTGCGGCGGATGGAGCGCAGAGAGAGGCGGACGGTTTCCCAGATCATGACGCCAACTCCGACTTGGCCGTGTCGGACGCGACGTGGCCGTCGAGGAAGCGGATGGTGCGCTCGGCATAATCGGCGACATCGGCCTCGTGGGTGACCATGGCGATGGTCAAGCCGAGCTCCCGGTTCAGCCGCGTCAACAACTCCATGATCTCATGCGTGCGGGCGGTGTCGAGATTGCCGGTCGGCTCGTCGGCGACGAGCAGCGTCGGCCTGGTGACGATGGCGCGCGCGATCGCCACGCGCTGTTGCTGACCACCGGAGAGTTCGGCCGGCGTGTGATGTTCGCGCCCGACCAGGCCGACCTCCGCCAGCGCCTGCATGGCAAGATCGCGGCGCTCGCGGGCCGGCGCGCCGCGATAGATCAGCGGCAGCTCGACATTTTCCGCCGCCGTGGTGCGCGGCAACAGATTGTAACCCTGGAAGACGAAGCCGATATAGAGATTGCGCAGAAGCGCCCGGCGGTTGCGGTCGAGCCGCCCGGCGTCGATGCCCATGAAGGAGTAGGTTCCGGCCGTCGGCGTGTCGAGGCAACCGATGATGTTCATCGCGGTCGATTTGCCCGAACCGGACGGGCCCATGATGGCGACGAATTCGCCACGCTGGATGGCGAGGTCGACGCCGGCCAGCGCATGGACCTTGGCTTCGCCCTGGCCATAGCTCTTCCAGACCGTGTCGAAACCGATGAGGCCCGCGGCCATGGCGTCAGCTCCGCAGCTGCGAGGTCGTGATAACCTCTGCACCTTCATCCAGCCCGGAGGTGATCTCGGTCAGTTCGCCGTCGGTGGAGCCGATCTTCACGTTGACCGGGTGCGGCCGGCCGTTCTCCAGCACATAGAGCGTGCGTGAGCCGTCGGTGGGCGCCTTCACCGGCTGGCGGCGGTTGCCGCCACGACCCATGCGGCCGGTGAACAGATCGCTGAGGCTCCACGCGCGGGCAGCAGGTGCCGATGGCCGATAGCGAAACGCTGTTGAAGGCACGGTGAGCACGCCCTTGGCCTGCCTGGTGACGACCGAAACCGTGGCGGTCATGCCGGGCCGCAGCAAAAGCTCGTTATTGTCGACTTCCAACCGTGCATTGTAGGTGACGACGCCGTCGGTGGTGACCGAGGCGTAGGAGATGTCGCGGATCTCGGCGTCGAACGGCCGCTCGGGAAAGGCATCGACGGTGAAGCGTGCATGCTGGCCTGGTTTGACCGCGCCGATATCGGCCTCGTCGACCGCCGCCACCAATTCCATGTTCCTCAAATCGGCGGCGATGATGAACAGAACCGGCGCCTGCAGCGAGGAGGCGACCGTCTGGCCGGGGTCGACGGAACGCGTCAAGACGATGCCGTCAATCGGCGCATAGATGGTGCTCTTGGCAAGGTCGGTCTGCTGCGCCTTGAGATCGGCCTGGGCGATGGCGAGATTGGCCTGCGCACTATCGAGCGCCGCCTTGGAGCGGTCGCGCGTGGCAGTCGCCGCCTCGAGCGACTGATCGGTCGCCATGCCACGCCTGGTCAGTTCGGCCGCGCGGGTGAGGGCGCTTTCGTTCTCCTTCAGGGTTACCGTGGCGTCCTCGACATTGGCGGCAGCGGCCTTGGCCGAGGCTTCGGCGCGTTCGATCTGGACCTCGAGTTTCACCGTGTCGAGCGTCGCCAGCACGTCGCCCTTCTTGACCTGCTGGTTCTCTTCGGCCGAGACCGAGCGGATGATACCGGACAGCTCGCTTGAAATGTCGACCTGGGTGAGGGGCTGCAGCGTGCCGGTCGCCGAAACCGCGACGGTGAGGTCGGCAATGGTAGCCGGCGTGGTGGTGTAGTCGATCTTGGCCGGGGAGCCGGCAAACCACTGGTAGCCTGCCAACCCGGCGGCAAGTGCGATCAGCGCCAGCAGCGCGTAAAGCCAGCCCCGGCGGCGCGTCTTGCGCACGCCGCTCTGATCAAGCCCGAGCGCCGCCTCGATGGCGGAATCCGATTCCGTCTTTGGCAGATTGACAAGCTGGTCCACGCCGGACCCCTATGAAAGCGTAATGTCCCTAGTTGTGCACAGATCAGGCTTGGTGGTTCGAATATCAAATTAAATTTCGGCCATGTTCGGATTGAGGCGGAAGGTTTTTCAAGATGCAGACCCGCAATTACTTGCTCTACGATGTGTTTACGACGGAGCGGCTGGCCGGCAATCCGCTGGCTGTCGTGCTCGACAGCCAAGGGCTGGATACAGCCGCCATGCAGGCCATTGCGCGCGAGTTCAACCTGTCCGAATCGGTCTTCGTGCTGCCGCCGGACAATCCAAAACATCGCAACCGCATCCGCATTTTCACGCCCGACTATGAGATGCCGTTCGCCGGACATCCGACAGTTGGCGCCGCGATCGCGCTGGCCGAACTGACAGGCGAGGGCGAAGCCGGCATCTTCGTGCTGGAGGAGAATATCGGCCCGGTGCGCTGCGCCGTCAGCCGGCACGATGGCGCCACCTTTGCCGAGTTCGACCTGGCGAAGCTGCCGGAGCCGCTGAAGCTCGATGCCGACCCGGAGGCGATCGGCGCCGCCCTCGGGCTGGCGCCGCACGAGATCGGCTTCGAGAATCACCTGGTGTCGTTCTGGTCGGCAGGCGTGCCTTACGTCACCATTCCGGTTGCCAATCTGGAGGCTGCCGGCCGGATCAAGCTCGACAACCAGGCCTGGTCGGAACTGGCGCCGCGCAAGAGCGAATGGGCCTTCGCCAGCCCGTATGTCTATTGCCGCCAGACGGTGAACCATGACAGCGCCTTCCATGTCCGCATGATCGTGCCGGGCACGCCGTCCTATGAAGACCCGGCGACCGGGTCGGCGGCGGCGGCCTTTGCCGGCGCCATCATGCATTTCGATGCGCCCACCGACGGCATTTCGCAGCTGTGGATCGAGCAGGGGCTGGAGATGGGCCGCCCGTCACGTATCCGCTTGGAACTCACTGTCGAAGGCGGAAAACTGGCCTCCGCGCGCATCGGCGGCCATGCCATCAAGGTGGCGGAAGGCAGGCTGTTCGTGTGACCGCCTGCGGCAGTTCAGCGATTTGTCGGGAAATGATTCCGGCAGGGCTGGACAGGACCGGTATCGGCGGCTATATGCCCGCCAACGCCGGTTTTACCGGTCGAGTGGGTGCGTAGCTCAGTTGGTAGAGCAGCTGACTCTTAATCAGCGGGTCCACAGTTCAATCCTGTGCGCACCCACCAAATTTCTAGAAGAGTTGGTGGAAGACCTTGGAATGCCGGACGCGTTGACGCGCCTCGACATGCTGGGGCAGGTTTGCCTTAAACTCGGCGGCCGGTAAGCCGGTGCGCTATTTGGCGAAGGAGTGAAGGCCGCGCTGGATTAAGAAAAGCCCGGAAGCCGAAGCCGCCATCAATTAAAGCCAGTTTGAAACCATGGACTGGTGTCATACCCAAAGCGCGGATTATAATGATCCAGGAAGTTTTCGGCCCTATTTGACGGTCGCGCAACCACGGTGCCTGTCGATTTGCAATCCGGTTTCGCGGTCGGCTTGCTGCCAGCCTTCTTATGAGCTGTAGAACACGAGGTTGTAGCCTGAGCGGTGGCCACCTTTTTCTTCTCTTTCGCAGCAGCTGCTCCGGTAGCGGCCAATACTATTGCTACGCCAAAGACAACGAGTTTCATTGAAAACGCCCTCACCCTGCCCAATCCGTAATGATTGCGCCTGGTCACCGTTACGTCAATCACATTTTGTCGGCAACGGCGGCGAATAGTGCCAGTAAAAAGAGCCCACCACAGAAGCAGCGGGCCAACCCCCAGGTGGGGAATCTTTCAGCGGCCGTGCTGTTCGAGCCACCAGCCCGGAATGCCAGTGATCGGCCCGACGATGGTCAGTGAAGGTTCGGGCCGGCGCCCTCCCGTCAAATCGCTCTAGCTACTTCTCCGAAACACCAGCCTCGGCAAAGCTCGCCATGCCCGTGTGGCACTCCAGCGCCGAGCGGACGATGTTGACGGCTAGGCAGGCGCCGGAGCCTTCGCCGAGCCGCATGCCGAGGTCGAGCAGCGGCGGCAGGCCGAGCGCTTCGAGCAGGCGGCGGTGGCCGGATTCGGCCGAGACATGGGCGGCGATGGTGTGGGCGAGGCCAGACGGGTGCAGCCGCGCCAAGGGCGCTGCCGCGGCCGTGCAGACGAAGCCATCGAGCAGCACCGGGACATTGTTGCGGCGGGCGGCGAGCGTGGCGCCGAAGGTGGCGGCGAGTTCTCGTCCGCCAAGGGCGGCGGCGATCTTCAGCGGGTCGGACAGCGCGTCGGCATGGCGCTTGAGGCCGGATTCAATGGCGATGACCTTGCGCTTCAGCCCGGCATCGTCGACGCCGGTGCCGCGCCCGGTCCATTTTTCAGCGCCGCCGCCGAACAGGGCGGTCGAGATGGCGGCCGCCGGCGTGGTGTTGCCGATGCCCATCTCGCCGAAACAGACGAGGTCGAGGTCTTTCGTCACCGCGTCATAGCCAGCCGAGACGGCGGCGAGGAAGTTTTTTTCGTCCATTGCCGGCACGTCAGTGAAGTCGCCGGTCGGATGATCGAGATCGAGCGGGATGACGTCGAGTTCCGCGCCGGCGATGCGGGCAAGCTGGTTGATGGCGGCGCCGCCGCCGGCGAAATTCGCCACCATCTGCACCGTCACTTCCGAGGGAAAGGCTGAAACGCCTTGCGCCGTCACACCGTGGTTGCCGGCGAACACGAAGACTTTGACGCGGTCGAGTTTCGGCATGTCGCGACCCTGCCAGCGCGCCAGCCAGGCGGCGAGAGTTTCCAGCCGGCCCAGGCTGCCTTGAGGCTTGGTCAGCGTGTCCTGGCGGCGGGCGACGGCGTTGGCGGCGGTATCGCTGCCGGCAGGCAGATCGAAACAGGCGGCGCGCAGTTCGTCGAATGATTTGAATGGCATGGGGAAGGAATCTCCGGGGAAGAATCAGGACAGGGAAACGGAAGCGACGAGCAGGACAGTGATCTCGCCCAGCTGCTGCAGGGCGCCGATCGTGTCACCGGTGTGGCCGCCAATCTGGTTGAGGCAGAGCGCGCGCAAGGCGCTGAACACGAGAGCGAGCAGGATCAGTGCGGCAAAGGCGCCGCCGAGCCCCAGAGTCAGAAGCGGGATGGCCCCGAGCACGGCGCCGAGAACAGCTGTCTGGGTCGAGACGGTCCCGGCGCCGGCAGACAGGCCGTCACTGCGCGCCGCCGGCGCCAGATGCATGAACGCGCCGAGCAGGCCGCGCGATGCGGCGTGGGCGGCGATCAGCGCGAAGAGCACGCCTGTCGGATTGGCCAGTTGCGACAGCGCGCTCCAGCGGATGAGCATCGACAGGCCAAGAGCTGCTGCGCCATAGGCGCCGATGCGGCTGTCGCGCATGATCTCCAGTTTTTTATCGCGTGTCTTGCCGCCGCCAAAGCCATCTGCGACATCGGAAAGCCCGTCCTCATGCAGGCAGCCCGTGGCGAGCAGGGTTGCTGCAAGCGCAAGGGCTGCTGCCGGGCCGGGGGCAAGGCCGAGCTGTACGCCCGCGGCGTAGACGACAGCACCAGCCACAGCGACGGCGAGGCCGGCGACAGGCGCCGCCCAGATCGCATCGGCCAGGCTGCGGCCACGAAGGTCGAAGACCGGCAGCGGCAGCCGGGTGAAGAAGACGAGGCAAAGCGCGACGTCGTCGAGCGCTTGCCGGGGCGAGGGCACGGAGGTCATGCACCCCTCGCAATGGCGTGGAAGAAGGTGCCGCTGACATGGCCGCGGCGATAGCCGGAGGCGCCGAGCGGATTGCCCTGACCGTCGGCGAGATCGGCCAATGGCTCGTCATTGCCGGTCGCAATCATCTGCGCATAGTGGAATTCATGGCCACGGATCAGCGCGCCTTGCGGCCCCAGCGGACAGGCGACGCGCAGGCGTGCCTCGCGGTAGCCGAGGTTCATCTTGCGCTTGGCAAAGCTGGTGGAATGGCCGAGCAGGCCAAGCATGGCGTGCGTCTCGCCGGCCGCGTCCTCCAGCGCTTCGCCCAGCACCATGAAGCCGCCGCACTCGCCATGGATCGGCTTGGTCTCGGCAAACCTGGCCATGCCAGCTCGGAAATTGGTCGCCGCCGCGAGGCTGCCGGAGTGGAGCTCGGGATAGCCGCCGGGCAGCCAGCAGACATCGCAATTCTGCGCCGGTGCTTCGTCGGCGAGCGGCGAGAACGGCACGATCTCGGCGCCGGCCTGACGCCAGTGGGCGGCGACGTGCGGATAGAGGAAGGTGAAAGCGGCATCTTCGGCGAGTGCGATGCGCTGGCCGGGCGGCTGCAAGGCATTTTCGAAACTGCCTGATGCCGGCGAAAACGGCGCGGCCAGCGCCATGATGGCGTCAAGGTCGAGGGATTTCTCGACCATGTCGGCGAGGCGGTCGAGATGCGTCATCAGGTCGGCATATTCGCCGGCCTGGACGAGGCCGAGATGGCGCTCCGGCAAATTGAGCGTGGGATCGCGCAGGATGGCGCCGACGACCGGCAGGCCGAGCGTTTCGATCGCCTCGCTGCACAGCTTGCGGTGGCGCTCGCTGCCGAGACGGTTGAGCACGATTCCGGCCATGCGCACATCCGGGTCGTAGGTGGCAAATCCCTTCGCGACGGCGGCCGCCGTCGTCGACTGTCCCGAGACGTCGAGCACCAAAAGCACCGGCAGGTGGTAGAGCCGCGCCAGATCGGCGGCCGAGCCGGTGCGGCCTTGTCCGGCCGGGATGCCGTCGAACAGGCCCATGGCGCTTTCGAGGAAGATAAAATCGGCGTCCTCGGTGGCATTGCCGGCCAACGCGTTGAGCAGGTCAGGCGACATCGCCCAGCTGTCCAGGTTGACGCCGGACAGGCCAGTGGCGGCGGTATGAAAACCCGGATCGATATAGTCGGGGCCGGACTTGGCGCCGCGCACCTTGATGCCGCGCCGGGCGAGCGCGCGCAAAATGCCGATGGTGACGCTGGTCTTGCCGGAGCCGGAACGCGGCGCGCCGATGATGATGGCGCGGGTCATGCGTTACCCGCCAGTGCTGCGCGCATGGCGACGATGCCGCCGACGACAATGAGGGCCGGCGAGGCCAATTCCGCCGCGGCGGCCGCTTCGGAAATGGTGGCGAGTGTCGCGACGACGGTCCGCTCCTGCGGTGTCGTCGCCGAAACGATGACAGCCGCCGGCGTCGACGGCGCCAGCCCGCCTTCGAGCAGCGACGCGGCGATAACAGGCAGATTGGCCATGCCCATATAGATGACCACCGGCTGGCCGGTGCGGGCGATCGCGCCCCAGTCGAGATCGTCATCTGTGCCGGCGGCATGACCTGTCGCCAGGATGATCGCCTTGTTGATGCCGCGCATGGTTGCGGGAATGCCGGTGGCGGCCAGCGCGCTCAGCCCCGATGTCAGGCCGGGCATGACGCGGAAAGGGATTTTTTCGCGCGCCAGCGCCAGCGCCTCTTCGCCGCCGCGGCCGAAAATATAGGGATCGCCGCCCTTCAGCCGGACGACGCGGCGGCCCTCGCGTGCCAGCCGCACCAGCAAAGCGGTGATATCGTCCTGCCTCATGGACGGTTTGCCGCCGCGTTTTCCTGCAAAGAACAGCTGGGCATTGTCCGCAACGGCGACAACGTCAGAGGAGACCAGCGCGTCATAGACCACAGCGTCGGCCTCGGCCAATGCCGCCAGCACTTCCAGCGTCAGGCAGCCGGGATCGCCGGGGCCGGCGCCGGCCAGCCAGACATGGCCCGGCTCAAGCCGGCGCGGCTTGAAGTTCAGCCGGGCAAGGGCCTGTTCGAGCGTGGTGTTTTCGCTTTTGGTCTTGCCGCTCACAATCCGTCCCGCCCGCGAAAACGCCGCTGGTAGTGGGCGTCGTACAATGAACTCTCGCCAAAACCTTCCGCTGCCAGCGAGCGGCCGACGAAGATGATCGCCGTGCGCTCCATCGGGTCGGCGGCGAGCAGTGCCTCGATCGTGGCGAGCGTGCCGGTCAGCACGTGCTCGTCCCGCCATGAAGCGCGAAAGACGATCGCCACCGGGCAATCGCCGCCATAATGCGGCGACAATTCGGCGACGACTCGGTCGATGGCGTGGATGGCGAGATGAATGGCCAGTGTGGCGCCGGTGCGGCCGAAGCCGGCCAGCGTTTCGCCCGGCGGCATTTTCGAGGCGCGGCCGGAGACGCGGGTCAGCACCAGGCTTTGCGCCACCTCGGGAATGGTCAGTTCGCGGCGAAGGGCTGCGGCTGCGGCGGCGAAAGAGGGAACGCCCGGCGTCAGCGTGTAAGGAATGCCGTGTTTTTCCAGCCGGCGGATCTGCTCGGCCACGGCGCTCCACACCGAGAGGTCGCCGGAATGCAGGCGGGCGACATCGTGGCCGGCCTGGTGGGCTGTCACATATTCGACCTCGATTTCGTCGAGTGACATCGGCGCCGTATCGATCAGTTTGGTCCCCGGTGCGCAGTGTTGCAGCAATTCCGGCGCGACGATCGAGCCGGCATGCAGACAGACCGGGCAGCTTGCCAGCAGCTTGGCGCCGCGCAGTGTGATGAGGTCGGCGGCGCCGGGACCGGCGCCGATGAAATGCACGGTCATGGCGCGTCTCCGCTGATGGCGATGGCGCAGGTGACCGGGCCGAGCACGGTGCGTGGACCAAGCAGCTTTGCACCGGGGCCGGCAACGGTAAGGGCGGAGGCTTCTGAGACGGAGGGTGTGCCGGCGAGATCCTGCGAGAGATCGGATTTGCTGAGTGCCTCCGACGAGACGGCCTGAAGTGCTGCGTCATCAACGATGATGACGGGAAGGTTGAGCGTGCGGCCAGCGGCAGAGATCGCTTCTTCGTCTTTCTTGAGCGCGGCGGTCGCCAAGGCCGACAGCGCCGTTATCGCCAGCCCGTGCGCTTCGAGGGCGGTTTCGATCGCCGCGAGCACGTCTTCGACGCTCACGCCCTTCCGGCTGCCGATGCCCGCCACCATCATGGCTTCACCCAGCTCCACTGGGTGACCGGCATGGCCGGGCGCCAGGCCTGCATCGAACCGACAGGAGAAGCGCGGGAAATGGTGATGCGGGTAAGGTCGCCGCCGCGCTTGATGTGCTCCGCGAGAAGCAGCGCCTCCATCTCCAGCGTCACCGCATTGGCAACGAGACGGCCACGGGATGGCAGCGCCTTGATGGCGGCGTTCAGTACGCCGGCGTCGCTGCCACCTCCGCCGATGAAGATCGCATCCGGCGTGTCCAGCCCGGCCAGTGCCTTGGGCGCCGACCCTTCCACCACGACAAGACCGGCCACGCCGCAATGCGCGGCGTTGCGGACGATGCGGGCGGCGCGGTCGCTGTTGGCCTCGATGGCGATGGCGCGCATCGAGGGGTGAGCGAGCATCCATTCGATGCCGATGGAGCCGGAACCGGCGCCGATGTCCCACAGCAATTCGCCACGCCTCGGCGCCAGCGCCGCAAGCGTGATGGCGCGGATGTCGTGCTTGGTGATCTGGCCGTCGTGCTCGAACAGATGGTCGGCGCGGCCAACGGTCAGCGGCAGGATGCGGGCCCCTTGTGTCGATTCAAGCTCAAGCGCCAGCACGTTGAGCGGATTGATGTCTCTGAGATCGAAAGCGTCGGCACGTGCCGAGCGAAGCTTCTCGTTCGGTCCGCCCAGCGCTTCCAGAACGGTCAGCCGCGAACCGCCGAAGTCGAGCTCTACGAGCAGGCGCGCTATTGTCGCTGGTGCGTCGCCGTCCGATGTCAGCGCCAGGATGCGCGCCCTGGGATGCAGCAGCGGCCGGATCAGGTCGAGCGGCCTTCCATGCAGCGAGATCGTCTCGATGTCCTGCAACGCCCAGCCGAGCCGGGCGGCAGCCAGCGAAATCGCCGATGGCGCGGGGATGACATGCATCTCTTCAGGCTTGACCTTGCGGGCAAGGGTGGCGCCGACCCCGTGGAAGAATGGATCACCGGAGGCGAGCACGCAGACGCGCCGGCCGGCCAGCGCCAGCACGTCTGCCATGCCGGCATCGAATGGCACCGGCCATGGGCGCTGCTCACCCTTGATGAGCGAAGCCACCAGCGCCAGATGCCGCTTGCCGCCGAAGACGGTCTCGGCGTCAGCGATCTGCCGCTTGGCCTCGTCGCCGAGACTCGCTAAACCGTCCTCGCCGATGCCGACGATTGTAAGCCATTTTGGCGTGGGCTGTTTTTTTGACATGTCGCGCCGCCCCTCATCCGCCTGAGGCGTTCGTCGTTCGAAAAGTCAAGCAATTGACTTTTCGTCTGCCAGCCAGACCACTCCTCACCTCCCCGTGTAGTGACGGGGAGAAGGGAGACGCTCCGGCGCTGACGCCTCCCTCTCCCCGTTCTTCAGGGGGAGAGGGTAGGGGTGAGGGGCAGCGCAGACGCTGTTCAACATGGTGCTCATGAAGAAGATTCTGATCCTTGGCGGCACGACAGAAGCGCGCCAATTGGCCGGAAAACTGGTGGAAGATTTCCTCGTCACTCTGTCGCTGGCCGGCCGTACCGAAAGCCCGGTCGCGCAAGGCGTGCCGGTGCGCAGCGGCGGCTTTGGCGGCGCCGACGGGCTGGCGGCCTATCTCAAGGAGACGCGAACCGATCTGCTGATCGACGCGACGCATCCCTATGCCGCGCGAATTTCCGCCAATGCGGCGCAAGCCGCGCGCACTTCGGTTGTGCCGATCCTTGCTTTGCGCCGCCCTGGCTGGGAGCCAATAGATGGCGACCGCTGGACGCAGATCGATACGACAGGCGATGCGGTGCACGCGCTTGGGTCGCCGCCGCGCCGTGCCTTCCTGGCGCTCGGCCGGCAGGAGGTCGCGGCTTTCGAGGCGGCGCCGCAGCATCATTACCTTGTCCGCAGCGTCGATCCGGTCGAGCCGAAACTGGCGGTGCCTGATGCGACCTACCTGCTGGCGCGTGGGCCGTTTCGCGAGGCGGATGAACGCGCGCTGCTCGAGGAGCACCGCATCGATGTCGTCGTATCCAAGAACAGCGGCGGCGAGGCCACCTACGGCAAGATCGCGGCGGCGCGGGCGCTCGGTATCGAGGTGGTGATGGTGCGCAGGCCCATCCTGCCGGAGGTGCCGTCGGCCGAAACTGTCGAAGCATTGGCCGCGATGATCGATCATGGTCTCGACCCCGTCGCGGAACGCGGTGTGTAGACCAGCGCCGGTTTGTCACCGCGCTTGATGATCCTTGTCTCCGGCGAGCCGATGATGATGCAGGTCGCCATGTCGGCCCTTTCCGCCTCGACATCGGCCAACAGAAAAACCTCGATGCGCTCGTCCGGGCGGCCGGCGGCGCGGCCGAAGATGACCGGCGTGGTGCCGGGCAGGATGGCGCGCAGGCATTCGAAGGCACGGCCGAGCTGCCAAGGGCGCGCCTTGCTGATCGGATTGTAGAGCGCGATGACGAAGCCGGCGCCGGCGGCCGCCAAAAGGCGCAGCTCGATCAGATCCCACGGTTTGAGATTGTCGGACAGCGAGATGGCGCAGAAATCATGGCCGAGCGGCGCGCCGATGCGGGCGGCAACCGCCAACATGGCGGTGACGCCGGGCACGACAGTGACATCGACGGTTCGCCATTCGGCCGGGCCGGCCTCGATCGCCTCACAGACCGCGGCGGCCATGGCAAAGACGCCGGGATCGCCGCCGGAAACGACGGCGACGTCATGGCCCTCGGCAGCCCTGACCAGCGCGTCCTTGGAGCGGGCGAGTTCCTCGCGATTGTCCGAGGCGACGCGGGTTTGGTCGGTGCGAAGATCAAGCCGGTCGAGATAAGGTTTGTAGCCATAGAAGAATTTTGCCTGCGCCACGGCCCGGCTCGCCTCCGGCGTCACCTGATCGGCATTGCCTGGCCCAAGGCCGATGACGGTGAGCCGGCCGCTCATGGCTTGGCTTCCATAACGCCAGGCCGGCCGGACCAGCCGGCGACCAGCACGATGGCGAAATAAGGCGCCTTGTCGTCCGGCTTGTCGGCAAGCTTCATCGAGATGCTACCGGCCATGGTGCCGCGCTCGACATAAACGGCGCGGTCGAGCTTGCCGGTGGCCTCCAGCGCCCGCCTGATCTTGGGCAGATTGCGGCCGACCTTCATGATGACGGCGGCGTCGGTGTCTGCGAGACGGCGCGTCAGCTCGAACTCGCTCATCGTGCCGGGCAAAACCGTCAGCACATCGTCGCCCTGGACGATCGGCACGCCGGTCTGCGACCAGCAGCCCGACATGGCGGTGACGCCGGGGATGACTTCGGTCGGGAAGCGATGGGCGAGGCGGACATGCAGGTGCATGTAGGAGCCGTAGAACAGCGGGTCGCCTTCAGAGAGCACGGCGACCATGCGGCCGGCTTCGAGGTGTTCGGCGACCTTCTCGGCCGACTCCTCGTAGAAATCGGTGATCTGCGAACGGTAGTCGTCATGATCCTTGTCGATCTCGGTGGTGACGGGGTAGAGCAGCGGCAATTCCAGCATATCCGGCCGGAAGCGCGCCTCGACGATGGCGCGCGCATTGCTGTTGTTGCCGCGCTTGGCGAAGTAGGCGACGACATCGGCCTCGGCCAGAACGCGCGCGGCCTTCAGCGTCAGCAGCTCGGGGTCGCCAGGCCCCGTGCCCACGCCGACAAGACGGCCTTTTGCCAGATCTTCTTTGACGGCTGCGTTCACAGGCCGGGCCTCGCCAGCGAATTGAGGGCGGCTGCAGTCATGGCGCTGCCGCCAAGCCTGCCGCGCACGATGGCGTAGGGCACGCCGTAGGAGTTTTCAGCCAGCGCATCCTTGGATTCGGCGGCACCGACGAAGCCGACCGGCATGCCGATGATGGCGGCCGGTTTCGGCGCGACATCGCGCAGCTTTTCCAGGAGATAGAAGAGCGCTGTCGGCGCATTGCCGATGGCCACGACCGAACCGGCCATGCGTTCGCCCCAGAGGTCGATCGCGGCGGCCGAGCGGGTGTTGCCGATCTGCTTGGCGATGTCGTGCGTGCGCGGGTCGCGCAAGGTGCAGATCACCTCATTGCCGGCCGGCAGCCTGGCGCGGGTGACGCCATGCGAGACCATTTCGGCATCGCAGAAGATCGGTGCGCCGGCCGCCAAAGCGCTGCGGGCGGCGGCGACGAAATCGCTGGAGAAGACAAAATGACTTGATGCTTCGACCTGGCCGCAGGCATGGATCATGCGGATGGCGACGTCGGCTTCCGCCTCGGAGAACCGGGACAGGTCGGCCTCGGCGCGGATGATGGCGAAGGAACGTTCATAGATCGCGTTGCCGTCATGGATGTAGTCGTAGGCGGCCATGCTCATTTCCGTTGTTCAGTTTGTCGGTAAGCCTTGGCGATTGCCGCCGGTCCGAGCCTTGTCAGGCAGGCGGCGGCGGTTTCACCTGGATATCGAGCGCTGCGGACCATCGCTGCGACGCGACCGATGCCGCGCGCGGCGTCATAGCCCGGCCTGTAGCCCGCAGGAAGGGCCTTTGCCGTCGCGTTCACGACAAGTCCGGCTCCGTTTTCGCCGCCGACCAATGTCAGCGCCGCCGGACCGGGGTGCGCGCAGCCCTTGGCGCAGCCGGAAATGTGCAGTGTGAAGTCGAGACTATCGGTCATTTCGGCGGCGATTGTCTCGGCAATATCGCGCGTGGCGATTTGTCCGGATGCGCAGGCAGGAGTGCCGGGGCAGGCGGCGATGCGGGTGCGCGGGTCGGCGGCGGTGGTAACGAAGCCAAGGGCGGCGGCGGTGGCTCGCAGGGGGTGGTTTGCGGACGACGGTTGGCCGAGGAACAGCAAGGCGCGGCCGGGGGCGAGGCGGATTTCGGCGGTGCCGAGGTTCGACGCTCGGCTGGCAAGCTCGATAAGGTTTTGCGCTGGCATGCTGCCGAAGGGCAGGCCGATGCCGAGGGTGAAGATGTTGCCGGTTAAGGGGAAAAGGCCGATAGGCCGGCGCGAGGCACCCCCCTCTGTCCTGCCGGACATCTCCCCCTCAAGGGGGGAGATCGGCAGCTTCGACGCCGGCTTTTCCTTAACAACACCGGAGATTAGTGAAATCATCGGTGAAAGCGTAATCTCCCCCCTTGAGGGGGAGATGTCCGGCAGGACAGAGGGGGGCGCCTCGCGCAAACTTGTCAAACATAGCCAATCGGCAAGAGATGCCAATTGCCTCTCCGACAAATCCCGAGAATGTGCGTCACGCCCCTTCTCGGCAACCATCCTCAGCACAGCAACCGCAATATCGCGCGCTGCATCCTCATCGGCCGTCGCAAGCGGCCTCGCGCTTTGGCCATCGCCGGCAACAGACAAAGCCCACAGAACGTTACCGCCGTCCCGCACCGCCTTCAGCCTGACATCGGCCGTTACCCCATCCATCGTCAGCTGCCCACCACCATCGACAACCACCGAAACCTTCGGTCCGAGCCTTGGCGTCAGCCCAGCTTCCTCGACCGCAGCCCTAACCCGCTCAGCCAAAGCTCGCGGATCGGCAATCTTCCGCGGATCGATGCCGGCCAGCGGCCCGGTCTCGACCGGCACGCCGGTGCGCACGGCGATGCCCAGCGCATCCACCTCCGCCGCCAGCAGCCCAGCACTTTCCGCCGTCAGGCCGCGTATCTGCAGGCTACCTCGTGCGGTCACTTCCATGATGCCGTTGCCGTGCTTCAAGGCGGATTCGCAGAGTCCGATCAGCGATCTGGGGGAAAGCCCTCCCGCAACCGGGTTGAGCCGCATCAGCAGGCCATCGCCGGTCTGCATCGGCGCCGAGAGAGCCGGACAGGCGCCGCGGCGCGAGAAGGCGTTCATGCCGCGACTCCGAGCGCCTCGGCCTCGGCGATCAACGCCGCGAGATCGTCGTCGATCGCGTTGCGCAAGGGATGCCACAGCCCGCGCCGGCGCGCCGACAGGAAGCGTTCGGCGATGACTTTGGCTGCGGCCGGGTTTTCGCGCAGGATGAAAGCGCGAACATTGGCGTCGCCGACATAGGCGTCATGCACAGCCTCGATCACCGCGCCTGAAATGGCGTGGGTGGTTTCGGCGAAACCGATGAGACGGTCGACGGTCTCGGCGAATTCCGAGGCGCCGCGTGGGCCGTGCCGCATCTGGCCGGCGATGAAACGCGCATTGACGGCTCGCGCCCGCACAACCCGCGACACAGCCTCGCCGACCGAGCGCGGCTTCGGCTTTTGCGGGTCGGTGGTGTCGAGCACGATGACGTCGGCATTTCGGCCCAGTGCCGCCAGCGCCGCCGAAAAGCCGCCGATGAAGGCGACGTCGGCGGAGCCCTCGAGAATATCGCGGCCGGGATCGTCGCCGGTGTGGACGAGCAGATCGGCCTCGGCGATGCGGGTCTCGAAAGCGCCGGGGGAGGCAATGCCTTCGCCCTCGGCGCCGCCATAAGCATGTGATGTCGCATCGAGATAGGCGCGGCCGATTTCTTCGCGCGCGGCCCAGTCGCCACTCGACAACAGGTCCTCGACGCCGGCGCCATAGGTGCCGGGCGAGGTGCCGAAGATGCGCGGGCCGATCTTGCCATCGGCACGGGTTCTGGCGGCGAGCGGGTTTTCCGAATCCTCCTCGTCGCGGGCGGCAACGGCGTTGGCGGCGGCGTCGATCAGCGCGATCTGGGTCGGGAACATGTCGCGGAACAGGCCCGAAATCCGCCAGGTGACATCGACGCGCGGGCGACCGAGCGTGGCCGGCGGCAGCACTTCGATGCCGGTGATGCGGCCGGTGGCCGAATCCCATTGCGGCCGGCAGCCCATCAGCGCCAGGCCTTGCGCGATCTCCTCGCCGCCGGTGCGCAGCGAGGCCGAGCCCCAGAGGTCGATGACCAGCGAGCGCGGCCAGTCGCCATGCGACTGCATATAGCCGCGCACGACTTCTTCCGCAGCCGCCTTGCCCAATTCATAGGCGGTCGGCGTCGGCATGGTGCGCGGATCGGATGTGAACAGGTTGCGGCCGGTGGGCAGCACATCGGAGCGGCCACGCGCCGGTGCGCCCGCCGGACCCGCCTTGATGTGACGGCCGTCGAGCGCGGCAAGAAGTGCTGCTTTCTCGGCCTCCGCGCTTTGCACGCGCATGGCGTCGGGCTCGTCGTCGGAAGCGCGGCCATAGATGTGCAGGCCGTCCTTGATGGCGAAATCCTTGAGGTCGCAGAGCCAGGCGTCGATGCGGCGCAGCGCCTCGTCGGGCGCGTCGGTTTTGGCGACGCCGGCTTCGGAGGCGAGGCCGGTCTTCTGCGCGGTGTCGACGATCAGCTTGGCCAGACGGTCGCGGCGGCGGCGGTCGAGGCCGTCGGCCTGGGCATATTCGTCGACCAGCCGTTCGAGCTTGTGCTGCTCTTCGTCAAGGCCGGCGCCGGTCAGCGGCGGCGGCAGATGGCCAAGCGTGACGGCTGCTATGCGCCGCTTGGCTTGCGCCGCCTCGCCGGGATTTGAGACGATGAAGGGATAGATGACGGGCAGCGAGCCGGTGACGATCTCGGGGAAGCAGTTTTGTGAGAGCGCTACCGTCTTGCCGGGCAGCCATTCCAGCGTGCCATGGGCGCCGACATGGATGAGAGCATGGATGCGGAGCGATTTGCGCAGCCACAGGCCGAAGGCGAGCAGGGCGTGGCGCGGCGGGAGCGTCGGGTCGTGGTAGTCGGCGCGGCGGTCGGCGGAGCGGCCGCGATCGGGGGCGAGGGCGACGGTGACATTGCCGAAGGTGGCGGCGCGGAAGGGGAAGCCGCTCTTACCCTCCCCCTTGTGGGGAGGGTGGCCCGCAGGGCCGGGTGGGGGTGGTGCACCGCTACCCCCACCCCGTTTCGCGCCATCCGCTTCGCGAATGTCGCGAACCGACCCTCCCCACAAGGGGGAGGGTGAAGGGGCGCCCCATGCCGCCTCGACTGCAGCCAGTGCGTCAGCCGGCAAATCCTTTGAGAAGTCCAGATACTCTTCCAGCCCCAGCCCACCATCGCCCCGCTCCAACGAATCCAGCAACCCATGCGGCGTTTGCGGAATCCCTTCAACGCCATAGCCCTGCTCCTTCAGGTCATGCAGCATCGCCAGCACGCTCGACGGCACATCCAAACCCACGGCGTAACCGGTGCGGCCGGGCGCACTCGGGTAATCCGGTATGAGGATCGCCAAGTTGCGCGTCGCCCGGGGCGTCTGCTGCAGCTTGATGAACGCCGCCACGCGCTCCGCCACCTGTGCCACGCGGTCCGGTTCCGGCCGGTTGGCGAAGGCGCGGTGGCCGAGCGCCGGGTCGGTTTCGCTCTCGCCCTTGAAGGAAATTGCGCCGGCGAGGATGCGACCGTCGAGTTCGGGCAGCACGACATGCATGGCGAGGTCGGCGGGCGCCAGGCCGCGCTGGTTGTTGTCCCAGACGTGGCGGCGGGTGGTGGCGACGATGACCTGGAAGACCGGCACGCCGGCACGGTCGAACAGGGTTTGGACGCCGGGTTCGGCGCCGGAGGCGAAGGCGG
This sequence comes from Mesorhizobium sp. M0052, assembly GCF_040323255.1. Classification (NCBI taxonomy): domain Bacteria; kingdom Pseudomonadati; phylum Pseudomonadota; class Alphaproteobacteria; order Hyphomicrobiales; family Phyllobacteriaceae; genus Mesorhizobium; species Mesorhizobium sp. M0052. The sequence goes on from NZ_JAMYUS010000008.1 coordinate 36,150, forward strand.
TTGCGGTGATGATGGCGGCGGGGTTGAGCGCGGCCAGAGCAGTTTCGACGAAGGCCAGGGAGGTCGGGTCTTTGAGGCTGGAGACGAAGATCGGGACCGGTCTCATGCCGCGCTGGCGGAGTGCATCAAAGAGGGCATCGATTGGCGCGACATCGGCGGCCAGCAGCATCGAGCGGTAGAAGAGGATGGGGATGATGGGAGGGTTGATGTTGTCTGCGCCGAGTTCCCGCCCACCCCCCTCTGTCCTGCCGGACATCTCCCCCGCAAGGGGGGAGATTGCGCTGTCATCGAAGCTTTCGCCAATCGGGGATGTTGCAGAGGAATCTATTATCGGCTGGGCAGAAAAAGTGCCGAGGTCCGCGCCGGCTGATCTCCCCCCTTGCGGGGGAGATGTCCGGCAGGACAGAGGGGGGTGTGAAGGAACGCCGACATCGGCCAAATCCAACTTGCCTACGACGCCGCGGCCTGGCTCGTAGTAGCCAGCTTTCGGCACGCTGACCGGCTCAGCCGCCGCCACATCGGACCCAGCCAACCCCGCTAGCCGCTGCACCAGCGCCGTCATATTCTCCGGGCCACCCTCGCGGAAATAGCCAAGCAGGCCGTCCAACTCCTCGCGCGGCAGCGTCGAGGCTTCGATCAGCCTGAGATCCTCGTCGTGGCTTTCACCAGGCAGCAGCGCCAGCTTGATGCCGTTCGCACGGGCAGTCGCGGCAAGCTGGTCGCAGCCATAGCGCCACCAGTCATAGCCACCGAGGATGCGCACCAGGATGATCTTGGCGTGGCGGGCGACGCTGTCGACCCAGAGGTCGACGGACATCGGGTGGCGCAAGTCGCGCAGTGCCGCCAGCCGCATCGAGGGCAGGCGGCCGGCGTCCGCCTTCCACGCCGCCGCCAGTCCGGCAAGGTCGCTGTCGGTAAAGGACAGCGCCACGATATCCGCCGGCGTCTGCCGGAGATCAACTGGCTCGGCGAGATCGTCGAGCGAGGCGGAGGTCGTGGCGAGTATATGCATCGCGGCTCGTGCCTGAGATCAACCGGCGAGTATACGCTCGATCGCCGGACGGTTCAGCCCCTTCAGGCCAATGACGACGAGCCGCGAGCGGCGATCGTCCTCGGCCGTCCAGGCGCGGTCATAGTAATGGTTGACGCGTGGGCCGACGGCCTGCAGCAAAAGCCGCATCGGCTTGCCGCCGACATCGACGAAGCCTTTTACACGCAACACGTTTTCCTGTTCGGCGGCGGTGGCGACGCGCTTGGCCAGGTCGTCGGGATTGGCGATCGAGGGGATGTCGACGATGAAGGTGTCGAAATCGTCATGCTCATGATCGAAAGCGCCGTCGTGATGCGACTTGCGGTTCTCGATGTCGTCTTCGACGGCGAGACCGAGGCCAAGCAGCACCGACGGGTCGACCTTGCCATGCGCAGTCGGCACGATTTTTACCGCGCGAGCGGAATGCTCATTGATGATGGCGTTGGCGCGGGCCGAACCGGCTGAATCCATCAAATCGCTTTTCGACAGGATGATCAGGTCGGCGCAGGCGATCTGGTCCTCGAAGACTTCTTCGACCGGATCGTCGTGGTCGAGCGTTTCGTCCTGAGCGCGCTGAGCCTGCAGGGCGTCCATATCGTGGGCAACGCGTCCCTCAGCCAGCGCCGGGCCGTCGACCACGGCGATGACGCCGTCGACGGTTACCCGGCTTTTCACACTCGGCCACTGGAATGCCTGGACCAGCGGCTTGGGCAGAGCCAGGCCCGAGGTCTCGATCAGGATGTGGTCGACCTTCGGCGTCAGTGCGAGGATCTTGTCGAGCGCGGGCACGAAATCGTCGGCGACGGTGCAGCAGATGCAGCCATTGGCCAGTTCCACGATGTTTTCCTCCGGGCAGGTGTCGATGCCGCAGCCCTTGAGAATCTCGCCGTCGATGCCGATGTCGCCGAACTCGTTGACGATGATGGCGATGCGCTTGCCGCCGGCATTTTCCAGGAGATGGCGGACCAGCGTCGTCTTGCCGGCGCCGAGGAAGCCTGTAACGACAGTGCAGGGAACACGGGAGAGGTTGGCGGCCGGGTTTGAAGCGTTCATCGTCAGTCCTTCAGCATGTCGAGGGGTGGGATGCGGGCAACGAGGCCGCGCTTGAGGCTATCGGGCCGGCCGCGCCACGGGATGAGGCCGTCGGCCGAAGTCGCGAAGAGCTTTGCGCCGGTAACGAGGTCGGCGCCGCTGGTTGCGGTCAGATCGCCGAAGACATAGCTCCAGCAGCCATCGCGCAGGATCGCGGCGCTGAGGCGGCGCTTGCAATTGCCGAGACATTCGGCGGTGCGGACCCGGATATCGCCGGCAGCGGCGCGGCGTGTGTCCTCAGCCAGCAATTCGCCGGCGCGCGGATGGGCGTCGGAACCGGTCTCATCGCGGCAGGAGGCGCAGACGATGACGGTCACGCCGGTCAGGGCGTCGTTGTCGCCGGACGCAATGTCCGCTGTGCCAGCCGAAAAACTGCTGTTCTGGTCCAAAAACCGTGCTCCTTGCCCGGAAACCCGCCAGGCGATCGGATACTTTGTCTCAGACGGCAGGTCTCCTGGCTCGCGAGTCATTGCCTTGGTTAGCCGCCTTCCCGGTGTTACCCAGTGGCTTTCGGCCTTGGCTCTTCGCTTACAGTTGCGGGGACAGCCGCGGATTTGGGATTTTTTCGTCCCGCACCGCATTCCCTCTTGGCCCTTGCCGTTGCGGGCAGGGGACCGTCTGGAGCGGATTTAGGCTTTTGCAGGCAGCGGTGTCAACGCACGGCTACGACATGGCGATGTCGGCAGGGGCTGTCATGTCCCGGCTTCCGGCAGTGCCAGGATGACCTGTCGGATAGCTTGATAGCCATCGCTATAGTCCCAGTCATGACCGACAGCCAGATTCTGTCCCTCATGCCAAACCGCGTTGTCCAGAAGGACTTCGGCACTAATCAGCGTGCCCTTCAAGCCTGCCAGAAAGGTCCGGACAAAATGGCTTCCGGGGGGTACCGAAGCTGTGAACAGCTTTTCCAGCTTGGCATAGAATGCTGGATAGCCTGGTGTCAGCGAGCATAGCTCGGTTGTGGCCTGGGAAATGACCGGGCCGCTATAGATTTTCCAGCGGGCATCTTTTCGCCAGATCTTCCAACTGGCGCTGCTTCGCTGCCAAAGCTCTATTTCGGCCTGCATGTTCTCGCAGACGTGATCGGCCAGTCCCTCAATGGCCACATGGAAAACACCACGGAGAAACTTTTCAAACGCCTGGTTCAGTTCCTGTTCGCGCGTGTCGCCGAAGCCAGCAAAGGATTCAATGACCGGCTGAACATCAAGCAGCGGAGAAAAAATGTAGATTTCCAGGACCAGCCGGTCAGAACTCGTCTCGAACACCTCAGCCTCAAACCGAAGCTGCTTCGATTGGAGCATGACGTCCCTATCTCTGCGGACTGCATCTATTCCATGCGCAATGAGGGCGCCATGGATCATGTCGAGCACTTTGTCCGATGCCATTGCACAACCTACGAGGCTTATTGAGGCGTCTATGACAGACGCTGCAAGGGTTGGCCATCTCTCTCGCTAGCCAATGCCGGCCCCAGATTGCCGGCCGGCGTCACTTCGATGCGCTCAAGGCCAAGCCAGCCCTGCATCGCCTTTAGTTCCTCGAAAAGCTGCGCGGTGGTCTCAGGCGGTGCGCCTGCTTCGGCATAGGCGGCGTGGACGCGTAAGACACTCGCAGGCCGGTCGGCCTTGAGGTCGACGCGGGCGACGATCTTGTCGCCGAGCAAGAAAGGCAGCACGTAATAGCCATATTGCCGCTTGTCGGCCGGGGTGTAGATCTCGATGCGGTAGCGGAAATCGAAGAGACGCTCGGTGCGCGCGCGCTCGAAGACCACCGGATCGAAGGGGGCCAGCAAGGCGCGGGCCTCGATCTTTCGCGGCAGGCGGGCGTCCCTATAGAGGTAAGCCGGCTTGTCCCAACCTTCGACGTTTACCGGCAGCAACTCGCCCATCTCGACCAGTTCCTCCAACCGGCCCTTCATGTCGGCCGGCGACAAGCGGAAATAATCGCGCAGGTCACCCGACGTCGCGATGCCGTGGGCGCGGGCGGAAATGCGCAGCAATTCGCGGTGCGCGTCCTCGGCCGCCGGCACCGGCAGGTCGAGGATCGCCTGCGGCAGCACGCGCTCGGGCAGGTCGTAGAAACGCTCGAAGCCACGGCGGTGCGCCGTGGTGATGCGTCCGGCCCAGAAGAGCCATTCGAAGGCGTGCTTGGCGTGGCTCCAGCCCCACCAGCCGCCCGAACCTTTCTGGCCCTCCAGTGCCGAAGCGGCAATCGGGCCGCGCTCGGCGACCGCGCGGTAGATCTCTTCGATATAGGCGGCGTGCTCGCGGCCCCATTTGGCGAGGCCCAGATACATTTCGTCGCCGCTTTCAGCGCGCTGCATGCGCCAGCGCATCAGTGGGTAGGTCTCGACCGGCAGGAACGAGGCCTCATGCGCCCAGTACTCGAACACGGTGCGCTTGCGGGTGATTGCGGCATTGTCGAGCAGGGTGAGCGGGTAGGGGCCAAGGCGCGAATAGAGCGGCATATAGTGGGCGCGCACCACGGCGCTGACGGAATCGATCTGCAGCAGGCCGGTGCGCGACAGCACGCGGGCGAGGTGGCGGCGATCGGGCGTGCCGACCGGGCGGGGATCGAGAAATCCTTGCGCGGCGAGCGCGATGCGCCTGGCCGCGGGGAGTGAGATTTTGTCCTTCGTCAAAGTGTCTTGCCTCGAACCATTTTCCCGACTTTAGCCGGCGATTCCGGTCATGTTAGCAGGCAAATGGCGGGAGATGTGTCAGGAGACAAAAGTGGAGTGAAAGATGAAGGAAATCAAACAGGAGGAGATCGGACCAGTTTTTCCCGGCCTGCCGTCCAGCACTGTCTTTTGAACAAGGTTTGACTTGCTTCGCTGAAAGCCGTGCGCTAACCCTCGCCGCGTTGCAGCAAAGGCACCTAACACGGTTCAGCGGTTAAACTGTCGCGCTTCCGCATTAGGGTTGGTTGCTGTAATCAAAGTGGATTGGCCGCCAACGGAAAGCCGAGCATGAACGTACTCCTCAGTTCATACCTGCCCATCGTCCTCTTCATCGCCGTGGCCGCAGTTGTAGGCCTGGCGCTTATCATCGCGCCGTTCCTGGTGGCTTATCGCAATCCCGATCCGGAGAAGCTTTCCGCCTACGAGTGCGGGTTCAACTCGTTCGACGATGCCCGGATGAAATTCGACATCCGCTTCTACCTAGTGTCGATCCTGTTCATCATCTTCGATCTGGAAGTGGCCTTCCTGTTTCCGTGGGCGGTGTCGTTCTCGAAGATCGGCATGCTCGGTTTCTGGTCGATGATGGTGTTTTTGGCGGTGCTGACCATCGGCTTTGCCTATGAGTGGAAAAAAGGAGCGCTGGAATGGGATTGAACGACAGTTCCGGAACGCTCGTCGCGCCGAAGCCCAAAGGCCTGATCGACCCCAATACCGGACGTCCGGTCGGTTCCGACGATCCGTTCTTCCTCGAGATCAACAATGAACTGGCCGACAAGGGTTTTCTGGTCACCTCGACCGAGGCGCTGATCACCTGGGCACGCAGCGGCTCGCTGATGTTCATGACCTTCGGTCTCGCCTGCTGTGCCGTCGAGATGATCCACACCTCGATGCCGCGCTATGATTCTGAAAGGTTTGGCGTGGCTCCTCGCGCGTCGCCGCGCCAGTCGGACATAATGATCGTGGCGGGAACGCTGACCAACAAGATGGCTCCGGCTTTGCGCAAGGTCTACGACCAGATGCCGGAGCCGCGCTACGTCATCTCGATGGGCTCCTGCGCCAATGGCGGCGGCTATTATCACTATTCCTATTCGGTGGTGCGCGGCTGCGACCGCATCGTGCCGGTCGACATCTATGTGCCCGGCTGCCCGCCAAGCGCCGAAGCGCTGCTCTACGGCATTCTTCTCCTGCAGAAGAAGATCCGCCGCACCGGCACGATCGAACGGTAGACCCATGGCCGCATCCCTGAGCGAACTGTCGACTTATCTCGGCGAAAGGCTGCCGGGCCGCGTCACCGATGCAGTGCTTGCCTATGGCGAACTGACGATCTCGGTTGCTACAGACAATCTGATCGAGGTGACAAGCTTCCTGCGTGACGATTCGGGCTGCCAGTTCATTTCGATCATCGATATCTGCGGCGCCGACTACCCGTCGCGCGTCAAGCGTTTCGATGTCGTCTATCATCTGCTGTCGCCGAAGCAGAATTTGCGCATCCGCATCAAGGTGCAGGCCGACGAAGAGACGCTGGTGCCGTCGCTCACCGCTGTCTATCCCGGCGCCGACTGGTATGAGCGCGAAGCCTACGATCTCTATGGCGTGCTGTTCTCCGGCCATCCGGACCTGCGCCGCATCCTCACGGATTACGGTTTCGAGGGCCATCCCCTGCGAAAGGACTTCCCGCTGACAGGTTTCGTCGAGGTGCGCTACGACGACGAAGCCAAGCGCGTGATCTACGAGCCGGTGGAATTGAAGCAGGAATTCAGGAACTTCGATTTTCTCTCGCCATGGGAAGGGACGGACTACGTCCTGCCAGGCGATGAGAAGGCGAAACAGTGAGTAGGAAGTAGTGAGTAGTCAGTAGCAAAAGATTTGGAGCAACGGATCGAATCTTATCGCGACTTGAAGGTGTGGCAATCGGCGATGACGCTTGCTGAGGATTGCTACCGTTTCACCAAAGAGTTTCCGAGGGATGAGATTTACGGCATGACCTCTCAGATGCGCCGATCGGCGGTTTCGGTCGCAGCGAACGTCGCGGAGGGATACGGTCGGGAGAACAGAGGGTCGTTCGTTCAATTTTTGCGCATGGCGCAAGGCTCGTTGAAGGAACTGGAGACACACATACTGCTGGCATGTCGGGTTGGCCTGCTGCGAAAAGACAATGAGATTGAGCTGCTGCTGCGATGCGAAGAGATTGGAAAAATGATGAGATCTCTTATCCGAACGGTGCAGGCCAAGCAGGCGGAATGAAGCAGGCATTGAGATTGATGATCACTACTCACTACTCACTACTGACTCTTCGCCAGAGGCGCCAGAATGGCTGAAACCTCCGTCCGCAACTTTAACATCAACTTCGGACCGCAGCACCCTGCGGCGCACGGTGTTTTGCGTCTTGTGCTGGAGCTTGACGGCGAGGTGGTCGACCGCGTCGATCCGCATATCGGCTTGCTGCATCGCGGCACTGAAAAGCTGATCGAGCACAAGACCTATCTGCAGGCGGTGCCCTATCTCGACCGGCTCGATTATTGCGCACCGATGAACCAGGAGCATGCCTTCGCGCTCGCCACCGAGCGGTTGCTCGGCATCGAAGTGCCGAAGCGCGGCCAGTTGATCCGCGTGCTCTATTCCGAGCTCAGCCGCATCATGTCGCACATCCTCAATGTGACGACGCAGGCGCTGGATATCGGCGCGCTGACGCCGCCGCTGTGGGGTTTCGTCGAACGCGAAAAGCTGATGGTGTTTTATGAGCGCGCTTCCGGTTCGCGCATGCATGCGGCCTATTTCCGTCCGGGCGGTGTGCACCAGGATCTGCCGGCGAAGCTGGTCGAGGACATCGGCAAGTGGATCGACCCGTTCCTGAAGTCGCTTGACGACCTCGACAAGCTGCTTACCGGCAACCGCATCTTCAAGCAGCGCAATGTCGATATCGGTATCGTGTCGCTGGCCGACGCCTGGGCCTGGGGTTTTTCCGGCGTCATGGTGCGCGGCTCGGGTGCTGCCTGGGATTTGCGCAAGTCGCAGCCCTATGAATGCTATTCCGAGATGGATTTCGACATCCCGATCGGCAAGAACGGCGACTGCTACGACCGTTATCTCGTGCGCATGGAAGAAATGCGCCAGTCGGCCAAGATCATGCGTCAGTGCGTCGACCTTCTGCTCGGCAAGGAGAGCACCGGGCCGGTGTCGAACCTCGACGGCAAGGTGGTGCCGCCCAAGCGCCAGGCGATGAAGCGCTCGATGGAAGCGCTGATCCATCATTTCAAGCTCTATACCGAGGGTTACCGCGTGCCGGCCGGCGAGGTCTATGCCGCGGTCGAGGCGCCGAAGGGCGAGTTCGGCGTCTATCTCGTCTCCGACGGCACCAACAAGCCCTACCGCTGCAAGCTGCGCGCGCCCGGCTTCGCGCATCTGCAAGCCATGGATTTCCTCTGCCGTGGCCACATGCTGGCCGACGTCACCGCCGTGTTGGGCTCACTCGATATCGTCTTCGGGGAGGTTGATCGGTGATGGCGGCAGCCAATCCTACAGTGCGCTCTCAGGTCGGTGTTCGAGGGAATGCGGACGCTGCCCTGCCGCGGTGGCGCGAATTGGCAAAAGCCATGCTGCCAGTCGAGTTCGCCGAGGCTTCTTACAACTCGACTCAGCACTGTTCGATCTATGACTTCTTTTTTACCCTGCTACCCAAGACGCGCCTTGCCCACCGCGACAATGACGTCGACAAGCTGGGTAGAATGCATGGGTTCGCCCAATGGGCTGCCGTTCACCCGAACAAACAGATTTGGAATGCGGCTGGTGTCGCTTTTTACGAGCACTTGTTCGACGATGACATCGACGCTGATGCGGTCATGGCATGGATCTCGCCTCAAGTAAGGCAAACTGTTCTGGGGCTGTGGCAATACATGTTGCCCGCAGAGCGATTTGCGAGTGTTGCTCGATCTGCCGAACGCATTCCGTTTTCTCATCAGAAAGAATGTGAAACCGCAATAGCTCTCGTAGCAGAGCAGGGGCCCGATCGCTAAATGTCAGTCCGCCGTCTCGCAGATGCAAGCGTCCAGCCAGCCACCTTCGCCTTCAACCGGGCGAATGCGGCGGTTGCGAAGCAATGGATCAAGAAATATCCGAAGGGCCGGGAGCAGTCGGCGATCATTCCCTTGCTGATGATTGCGCAGGAGCAGGAAGGCTGGGTCACCAAGGCGGCGATCGAGACGATTTCGGACATGCTCGGCATGCCGCGCATTCGCGGGCTCGAAGTCGCGACCTTCTACACGCAGTACCAGCTCAATCCGGTCGGCACGCGCGCGCATATCCAGGTCTGCGGCACCACGCCCTGCATGCTGCGCGGCTCGGAAGCGCTGATGGATGTGTGCCGCTCGAAAATCCATCACGACCAATTCCACACCAACGACAAGGGCACACTGTCGTGGGAGGAAGTCGAATGCCTCGGCGCCTGCGTCAACGCGCCGATGGTGATGGTCTTCAAGGATACGTTCGAGGATCTCACCCCCGAGCGGCTGGCCGAAATCATCGATCTTTACGATGCGGGCAAGGGCGCCTCGGTTCCCACGGGACCGCAAAACGGCAGAACCGGCTCGGAGCCGGCGCCTGGCCTGACGACGCTGAAGAGCGAAAAGGCGATCCTCAAAGCGACTCGCGACAAGGAAGCCAGGGCGGCGAGCAAGGCTGCCCACGCGGCGCCCGACGCGATCATTGCAGCGCCTGTTCCGGCGCCTGCGGCTCCTGCAGCGGCCGCCCCGGTGGCGCCATCCAACGCCGGCAAGCCGAAAACCGATGCGCCGGAAACCAGCTCGGCGTTGAAGTCGCCCTCCAGGGCCAAGGTTGCACCGGCGGCGGAAAAAGCGGCGAGCGTCCCGGCGCCCCTGCATTCGGCCGCCAACGCCAACACCGCGGCGCCTGAAGTCGAGAAGGTCGCCAAGCAGCGTAATGGCCCGAAGACCACCGCCACGCCGGCAACTGCCTTCACTGCGCCGGAATTCAAGGCGCCAGCGGCCAAGGCCACGGTGGCCCCGGCCGTCAAGGCGCCGGCAGCCAGGCCCGCAAAGCCGTCGCTCGAGGACAAGAACCGTCCGGCCGGAATCGACAGGCCGGCTGCGGTCGACGATCTCAAGCTGATCTCGGGCATCGGCCCGAAGATCGAGGGCATCCTTCACTCGCTTGGCATCTTCACCTTCACACAGGTCGCATCCTGGAATAAGGCCGAGCGCGACTGGGTGGATGGATATCTCGCTTTTCAGGGCCGCATCGAGCGCGACGACTGGAGCAAGCAGGCCAAGGCGCTCGCCAAGGGCGGCGTCGCCGAATACATCCGCGTCTTCGGCAAGGAGCCACGTTGATGGCTGAAGCGCAAAGCACCGGATCTTTGCTGACGCTGCGCAGCATTGTCATCGGCATTGTCTGCATCGCTGCTGCCAACATCCTTCTGGAGGGGCTTCGGCGCCTCGTCGAATTGCCGTTTTCGGATACCCTGGAATCGATGGCCGCGACCGGCATGGGCGTGCTGGTGTGGTTCTCGATCGTCTTGCGGGGAAAGAGGTAAGTCATGCTGGCCGACAAAGACCGCATCTTCAACAACATCTACGGGCTCTTCGACAAGTCACTGGCCGGCGCGATGGCGCGCGGCGCCTGGGACAACACGCCCGGCATCATCGCCAAGGGGCGAGAGTGGATCGTCAATGAGATGAAGGCGTCCGGCCTGCGCGGCCGTGGCGGCGCCGGCTTCCCGACCGGGCTGAAATGGTCGTTCATGCCCAAGCAGAGCGACGGAAGGCCGAGCTATCTCGTTGTCAACGCCGACGAATCCGAGCCCGGCACGTGCAAGGACCGCGATATCCTGCGCAACGATCCGCACACGCTGGTCGAGGGCTCGTTCATCGCCGGCTTCGCCATGGGCGCGGTCGCCGCCTACATCTATGTGCGCGGCGAGTTCATCCGCGAGCGCGAAGCGCTGCAGCGCGCCATCGACGAGGCCTATGAGGCCAGGCTGATCGGCAAGAACAACACGTCCGGCTACGATTTCGACATCTACATGCACCATGGCGCCGGCGCCTACATCTGCGGCGAGGAAACAGCGCTGCTCGAAAGCCTCGAAGGCAAGAAGGGCCAGCCCCGGCTGAAGCCGCCATTCCCGGCCAATGTCGGCTTGTACGGTTGTCCGACAACCGTGAACAATGTCGAGTCCATCGCGGTCGCGCCGACCATTTTGCGCCGTGGCGCCGCCTGGTTCTCGTCCTTCGGCCGGCCCAACAATGTCGGCACCAAGCTGTTTTGCATCTCCGGCCACGTCAACAATCCGTGCACCGTCGAAGAGGCGATGTCGATCCCGTTCCGCGAGCTGATCGAGACGCATTGCGGTGGCATTCGCGGCGGCTGGGACAATCTCCTCGCGGTCATTCCGGGCGGCGCTTCGGTGCCGCTGGTGCCGGCCGAGCAGATCATCGATGCGCCGATGGATTTCGATGCTTTGCGCGACCTGAAATCCGGGCTCGGCACGGCGGCTGTCATCGTCATGGACAAGTCGACCGATATCGTGAAGGCGATTGCCAGGCTGTCCTATTTTTACAAGCATGAGAGCTGCGGCCAGTGCACACCATGCCGCGAAGGCACCGGCTGGATGTGGCGGGTGATGGAGCGGCTGGTGCGCGGCGAGGCGCAGAAGCGCGAGATCGACATGCTGCTCGACGTCACCAAACAGGTGGAGGGTCATACGATCTGCGCGCTGGGCGATGCCGCGGCATGGCCGATCCAGGGCCTGATGCGGCATTTCCGCGGCGAGGTGGAGCGGCGCATCGACGAGTTTTCGCGCAACGCGCACCGGGCCGAACCGGTGATGGTGGCGGCTGAGTAGATTTGAAATACGGGCGCAAGCCCGGGACTGACACAGCGGGGCGGGGCAAGCGAAGAAACGACCAGGAGATGTCTATGGCGCCGTATTCGAACCCTTTGATGCCCAATTTGGACCAGCTTGAAAAGATGAACCAGGATTTGACCAGGATGATGCCGAAGGAGATGGCCAGCGCCGTCAACCTTCTCGCGCATCCTGTCGCGGGTGCCGCCGCGATGTCGGCGCTGGGCTTCGGCCTTGCCAACCATGCATTTGGCGTGTGGCTCGGCGCCTTGTCGGGTGCTGCCGAGGCATCGCAGCGGATTTTCCAGCCGATCATCGACGATTTCGAACAGCGCAGCCAAGGGTTCGCCGAGACCGCCCCCGCCACCAAGGCGCGCGCGGCGACCAGAACCCTGATCGCCGAGGCGCAGAGTTTTGCCCAGGATGTGACCGATATTGCCGCTCTCACCGTCGATGCCGAGCCGGAGAAGACCGAGGCCGTCGCCGAAGGCGCGACGATCGGATTGATGCCGGAGGATTTCAGACAGCCCAAGGCCGTGGCTCGTCCGGCCAAGCCGTCGGATCTCAAGGCGATCACCGGCGTTGGGCCGAAGCTGGAAAAGGTGCTGAACGGCCTCGGCATCTGGACCTTTGCCCAGATCGCCGCCTGGGCGCCAGAAGAGATCGCCTGGGTCGAGGACTACCTGTCGCTCACCGGCCGTATCGGCCGCGACGAGTGGACCCGCCAGGCCGCGGCGCTGACGCTGGCCGCCAAGGCGAAGAAGTAGGGGTGGCAGGCATGGAGATCCACGACAGGAGCGATGTTCTCGATGTGCGCGATGCCATCGTCAGCAACTCCAGATTTGACGATGTGAACTTGTCGAACACGCAGTTTCACAACGTCGACCTGTCGGCGGCCGTTGTGGAGGACGCGAACCTCTCGGACGCGTTTTTCAGCAATGTGAATATGAGCAATTTGAAGATAGAAAACGCTGAAGTCGCCGGCATGATGATCAATGGCATCAGGCTGAGCGATCTGTTTCAGGCATATGAGACGGCGCAGACCGCCAGGGGCAATTGATGGCAAAGCTCAAGGTCGACGGGAAAGAGATCACTGTACCCGACCACTACACGCTGCTACAGGCGGCCGAGGACGCCGGCGCGGAAGTGCCGCGCTTCTGCTTCCATGAGCGGCTGTCGATCGCCGGCAATTGCCGCATGTGCCTGATCGAGGTGAAGGGCGGGCCGCCGAAGCCGCAGGCCTCCTGCGCCATGAATGTGCGCGACCTCCGTCCGGGACCCAATGGCGAGGCGCCTGAAATCTTCACCAACACGCCGATGGTCAAGAAGGCCCGCGAAGGGGTGATGGAATTCCTCTTGATCAACCATCCGCTGGATTGCCCGATCTGCGACCAGGGCGGCGAATGCGACCTGCAGGACCAGGCGATGGCCTTCGGCGTCGATTCCTCGCGCTATCACGAGAACAAGCGCGCGGTCGAAGACAAATATATCGGCCCATTGGTCAAGACGGTGATGAACCGCTGCATCCACTGCACGCGCTGCGTTCGCTTCACCACGGAAGTTGCGGGCATTTCCGAGCTTGGCCTGATCGGCCGCGGCGAGGATGCCGAGATCACCACCTATCTCGAAAGCGCCATGACCTCGGAGCTGCAGGGCAATGTCATCGACCTCTGCCCGGTCGGCGCGCTGACGTCGAAGCCTTTCGCCTTTCAGGCACGGCCGTGGGAGCTGACCAAGACAGAATCCATCGACGTCATGGACGCCGTCGGCTCGGCAATCCGCGTCGACAGCCGCGGCCGCGAGGTGATGCGCATCCTGCCGCGCGTCAATGAAGCGGTGAACGAGGAGTGGATTTCCGACAAGACCCGCTTCATCTGGGACGGATTGCGCACGCAGCGCCTCGACCGCCCCTATGTCCGCAAGGACGGAAAGTTGGCGCCGGCCAGCTGGGCCGAAGCCTTCGTTGCGATCAGGGATGCGGTGTCGAGTGCTGCGCCCCAGAAAATCGGCGCGATTGCGGGCGATCTTGCCGCCGTCGAGGAAATCTACGCACTGAAGCAGCTTATGGCTGCGTTGGGCTCAAGGAACACCGATTGCCGCCAGGACGGCGCCGCACTCGATCCCGCGCTCGGCCGCGCCAGCTACATCTTCAACCCGACCATCGAGGGCATCGAGCAGGCCGACGCGGTGCTGATCATCGGCGCCAATCCGCGCTTCGAGGCCTCGGTGCTAAATGCCCGCATCCGCAAGCGCTGGCGGATCGGCAATCTGCCGGTCGGCATCATCGGCGAGGTCGGCGACACACGCTACGATTATGAACAGCTCGGCGCCGGTCCGGAATCTCTGAAAGATCTGGCCGATGGCAATGGCAAGTTCTTCCAGGTGCTGAAGAAGGCGACGCATCCGCTGATCATCGTCGGCCAGGGCGCGCTGTCGCGTGCCGACGGCGCGGCGGTGCTCGGCCAGGCGGCGAAACTCGCCACCGCCGTCAACGCTGCCCGCGCCGACTGGAACGGCTTTGCCGTGCTGCACACTGCGGCCGCGCGCGTCGGCGGTCTCGATGTCGGCTTCGTGCCTGGCAAGGGCGGCAAGAACGTTGCCGGCATGCTGGGGGAGAGCGAGGTTCTGTTCCTGCTCGGCGCCGACGAGATCGACATGTCCAAGACCGGCGGCGCCTTCGTCGTCTATGTCGGCACGCATGGCGACGCCGGTGCGCACCGCGCCAATGTCATCCTGCCGGGAGCCGCCTACACCGAAAAGTCCGGCACCTATGTCAACACCGAGGGACGCGTGCAGCAGACCAACCGCGCCGGCTTCGCGCCGGGCGATGCGCGCGAAGACTGGGCGATCCTGAGGGCGCTGTCGGATGTGCTCGGCAAGAAACTGCCATTCGATTCGCTGCAGCAGCTGCGCGCCAAACTTTATGGCGAATACCCGCATCTCGCCCGCATCGATCATGTCGAACCCGGCAATGCCGATGACGTCGCCAAGGTGGCGAAGCTCGGCGGGCGGCTGAACAAGGGCACTTTCACCTCGCCGGTCACGGATTTCTATCTGACCAACCCGATCGCGCGGGCCTCCGCTGTCATGGCGGAATGCTCGGCGCTGGCGAAAAACGGCTTCAGGCAGGCGGCAGAGTAGACATGGACACCTTCTTCTCCTTCTACGTGCTACCGACGCTGATCATCCTTTTGAAGTCGGTCGTGCTGATCGTCGTTTTGCTGATCGGGGTCGCCTATCTGCTTTACGCCGACCGCAAGATCTGGGCGGCGGTGCAATTGCGCCGCGGCCCGAACGTCGTCGGCCCGTGGGGCACGCTGCAGGCTTTCGCCGATCTGCTGAAATTCGTCTTCAAGGAACCGGTCATTCCGTCCGGCGCCAACAAGGGCGTGTTCCTGCTGGCGCCGCTGGTGTCGGCCGTGCTGGCAATCTCAGCCTGGGCGGTCATTCCCGTCAATGCGGGCTGGGGGATCGCCAACGTCAATGTCGGCATCCTCTACGTCTTCGCCATCTCCTCGCTCGAGGTCTATGGCGTGATCATGGGCGGCTGGGCGTCCAACTCGAAATACCCGTTCCTCGGCGCGCTGCGCTCGGCGGCGCAAATGGTGTCCTACGAAGTCTCGATCGGCTTCGTCATCGTCACCGTGCTGCTCTGCGTCGGCTCGCTCAACCTGTCGGACATCGTGCTGTCGCAGCAGGACGGTCTGGGCACCAAGCTTGGCCTGCCCAACAGCTTCCTCGACTGGCACTGGCTGGCGCTGTTCCCGATGTTCGTCATTTTCTTCATCTCGGCGCTGGCCGAGACCAACCGCCCGCCCTTCGACCTGGTGGAAGCCGAGTCGGAACTCGTCGCCGGCCATATGGTCGAATACTCCTCGACGCCGTTCCTGTTGTTCTTCCTCGGCGAATACGTCGCCGTGGTGATGATGTGCGCGCTGGCCACCATCCTGTTCCTCGGCGGCTGGCTGCCGCCCTTCGACTTCGCCCCCTTCACCTGGGTGCCCGGCGTGATCTGGTTCGTGCTCAAGATCTGCCTGATGTTCTTCATGTTCTCGATGGTGAAGGCCTTCGTGCCGCGCTACCGATACGACCAGCTGATGCGGCTCGGCTGGAAAGTGTTTTTGCCGATCTCGCTGTTCATGGTCGTTGCCACCGCGGCCTTCCTCAAGATCACGGGGTTTGCGTGATGTCCGCTCTTGGCCAGGCCGCCAAATCGCTGCTGCTGCAGGATTTCGTCAGCGCCTTCTTCCTGTCGATGCGCCAGTTCTTCGCGCCGAAGGAAACGATCAACTATCCGCACGAGAAAGGGCCGACCAGCCCGCGCTTCCGTGGCGAGCACGCGCTGCGCCGCTATCCCAATGGCGAGGAACGCTGCATCGCCTGCAAATTGTGCGAAGCGATCTGTCCGGCGCAGGCGATCACCATCGAGGCCGGCCCGCGCCGCAATGACGGCACGCGCCGCACCGTGCGCTACGACATCGACATGGTGAAGTGCATCTATTGCGGCTTCTGCCAGGAAGCCTGCCCGGTCGACGCCATCGTCGAGGGGCCGAATTTCGAGTTCGCGACGGAGACGCGCGAAGAGCTTTACTACGACAAGGACAGGCTGCTGGCGAATGGCGACCGCTGGGAGCGCGAACTGGCGCGCAACATCTCGCTGGACTCGCCCTACCGCTGACATTTGACGCATGGACGGGGCGAGGGGCCTCGTCTAAGGACAACGCAACTTGCCGGCCGGAGGCGGTCGCAGAAATCAAACAGGACGGATGTCCTGTTTGGACAGGAACCCGGGGGATCCCCAATGCTGAGTGGACTAGAGGCGGCCTTTTTCTACCTCTTCGCCTTTGTCGCGGTGGCGTCGGCCTTCATGGTCATTTCGTCGCGCAACCCCGTGCATTCCGTGCTGTTCCTGATCCTGACCTTCTTCAACGCCGCCGGCCTGTTCATGCTGACCGGCGCCGAGTTCCTGGCGATGATCCTGCTCGTCGTCTATGTCGGCGCGGTCATGGTGCTGTTCCTGTTCGTCGTCATGATGCTCGACGTCGACTTCGCCGAGATGAAGGAAGGCGCCCTGCAATATGCGCCGATCGGCGCGCTGGTCGGGCTGATCCTGGCGGCGGAGCTGATTGTGGTGCTCGGCGGCTACACATTCGCGCCGCAACTGGCTTCGACGGTCTCCAAACCCATCCCGGATCTTGCCGCGCGGACAAACACCGCAGCACTCGGCGACATCCTCTATACCGACTACCTCTACTACTTCCAGATTTCGGGCCTCATCCTGCTGGTCGCCATGATCGGCGCCATCGTCTTGACGCTGCGCCACAAGCCGGGCGTCAAGCGGCAGTCGATCGCCGCCCAGGTCGGCCGCACGCCGGCGACGGGCATGGAAATCCGCAAGGTCAAGTCGGGCGAGGGGCTCTGAGATGGTCGTCGGCATCGCACATTATTTGACTGTATCGGCGATTCTGTTCACGCTCGGCGTGTTCGGCATCTTCCTGAACCGCCGCAACATCATCGTCATCCTGATGTCGATCGAGCTGATCCTTTTGGCGGTCAACATCAATTTCGTCGCCTTCTCGGCGGCATTGGGCGATCTCGTCGGACAGGTGTTTGCGCTGTTCGTGCTGACGGTTGCAGCCGCTGAAGCGGCCATCGGTCTTGCCATTCTCGTCGTCTTCTTCCGCAACCGCGGCTCGATCGCGGTCGAAGACGTGAACCAGATGAAGGGTTGACGGGGCTAACATGTATCAAGCGATCGTCTTCCTTCCGCTGCTCGGCTTCCTGATCGTCGGCCTGTTCGGCAATGCGCTGGGCGCCAAGGCCTCGGAATACATCACCTCCGGCTTCCTGGTGATCTCGGCCGTGCTGTCCTGGGTCGCCTTCTTCTCGGTCGGCTTCGGCGAAGGCGAAGTGTTCACCGTGCCGGTGCTGCGCTGGATCCAGTCGGGCGGGCTCGACGCCAATTGGGCGCTCAGGATCGACACGCTGACCGTGGTGATGCTGGTCGTGGTCAACACGGTGTCGGCGCTGGTCCACATCTATTCGATCGGCTACATGCACCACGACCCTAACCGGCCGCGCTTCTTCGCCTATCTGTCGCTGTTCACCTTCGCCATGCTGATGCTGGTGACGGCCGACAATCTGGTGCAGATGTTCTTCGGCTGGGAAGGGGTGGGTCTCGCCTCTTATTTGCTGATCGGCTTCTGGTACAAGAAGCCGTCGGCCAATGCAGCGGCCATCAAGGCCTTCGTCGTCAACCGCGTCGGCGATTTCGGCTTCGCGCTCGGCATTTTCGGCGTCTTCGTTTTGTTCGGCTCGGTCAATCTCGGCACCATCTTCGCCAATGCCGCGACGTTCATTCCGGCCGAAGGCGCGCCGCAAGGGGCCGCCGTGCTGACCTTCCTCGGCTATGCGCTGGACAAGCAGGCGGCCATGACCATCGTCTGCCTGCTGCTGTTCATGGGCGCCATGGGCAAGTCGGCGCAGGTGCCGCTGCACACCTGGCTGCCGGACGCGATGGAGGGCCCGACGCCGGTTTCCGCGCTGATCCATGCCGCCACCATGGTGACGGCCGGCGTGTTCATGCTGGCGCGGCTGTCGCCGCTCTTCGAACTGTCGCATTCGGCGCTCACGGTGGTGACCTTCATCGGCGCCTTCACCGCCTTCTTCGCGGCGACCGTCGGCCTGGTCCAGAACGACATCAAGCGCGTCATCGCCTATTCGACCTGCTCGCAGCTCGGCTACATGTTCGTCGCGCTCGGCGTCGGCGCCTATGGCGCGGCGATCTTCCATCTGTTCACGCATGCCTTCTTCAAGGCGCTGCTGTTCCTGGGCTCCGGCTCGGTCATCCATGCCGTCTCCGACGAGCAGGACATGCGCAAGATGGGTGGCCTGCGGAAGCTCATTCCGAAGACCTACTGGATGATGGTGATCGGCACGCTGGCGCTGACCGGCGTCGGCATTCCGGTGACCGTCATCGGCACCGCCGGCTTCTTCTCCAAGGATGCCATCATCGAGGCTGCCTTTGCCGACCACAATTCGGTCGCCGGCCTCGCTTTTGTCCTGCTGGTCATCGCCGCCTGCTTCACGTCCTTCTACTCCTGGCGGCTGATCTTCATGACCTTCCACGGCGAGCCGCGGGCGAGCCACGACGTCATGCACCATGTCCATGAATCGCCGCCGGTGATGCTGGTGCCGCTGTTCATCCTGGCCGCGGGCGCGCTGTTTGCCGGCGTTATCTTCCATGGTGCCTTCATCGGCGAAGCCTATGCCGAATTCTGGAAGGCCTCGCTGTTCACGCTGCCGGACAACCACATCCTGCACGATATCCACGAATTGCCGCTGTGGGTCGAGCTGGCACCGTTCGTCGCCATGATCATCGGCTTTGCCGTCGCCTGGAAGTTCTACATCCGCTCGCCGGAACTGCCCCGGAGCGTCGCCGCCAACCATCGGCTGCTCTATGCCTTCCTGCTCAACAAATGGTACTTCGACGAGCTCTACGACGTCCTGTTCGTGCGGCCGGCAAAGGCGCTGGGCAGGTTCTTGTGGAAGACCGGCGACGGCACCATCATCGACGGGCTCGGCCCTGACGGCATTTCGGCGCGCGTCGTCGATGTCACCGACCGCGTCGTCAAGCTGCAGACCGGCTATCTCTATCACTATGCCTTCGCCATGCTGATCGGCGTGGCCGCACTCGTCACCTGGATGATGCTCTGATGACCGCCTGGCCAATCCTCTCGCTGGTCACCTTCCTGCCGCTCGTAGGTGTGCTGATGATCCTGTTCATCAGGGATGACAGCCCGAATGCGCGTCGCAACATCCGCGCCATCGCGTTCACGACGACGGCGGCCACCTTCATCATCTCGCTGTTCATCTGGACCGGCTTCGACAATTCGCAGGCCGGCTTCCAGTTCGTCGAGAAGTTTGCCTGGCTGGATTCCGGCATCTCCTACCATATGGGCGTCGACGGCATTTCGATGCTGTTCGTCATCCTGACGACGTTCCTGATGCCGCTCTGCATCCTGGCGTCGTGGGAAGCGATCGACAAGCGCGTCAAGGCCTACATGATCGCCTTCCTGCTCTTGGAAACGCTGATGATCGGCGTGTTCTGCGCGCTCGACATCGTGCTGTTCTACGTCTTCTTCGAGGCCGGCCTGATCCCGATGTTCATCATCATCGGCGTCTGGGGCGGCAAGCGCCGCGTCTATGCCTCGTTCAAGTTCTTCCTCTACACGTTGGCCGGCTCGGTGCTGATGCTGCTCGCCATCATGGCGATGTTCTTCCAGGCGGGCACCACCGACATCCCGACGCTGCTGACCCACAACTTCCCGGCCCACATGCAGACATGGCTATTTCTGGCCTTCTTCGCCTCCTTCGCGGTGAAGATGCCGATGTGGCCGGTGCACACCTGGCTGCCCGACGCCCACGTCGAAGCGCCGACGGCGGGCTCGGTGATCCTGGCCGGCATCCTGTTGAAAATGGGCGGGTACGGCTTCCTGCGCTTTTCCCTGCCGATGTTCCCGCTGGCCTCGGAAATGTTCGCGCCGCTGGTGTTTACGCTGTCGGTCGTCGCCATCATCTACACCTCCCTGGTGGCGCTGATGCAGGAGGACATGAAGAAGCTGATCGCCTATTCCTCCGTCGCGCATATGGGCTTCGTCACCATGGGCAT
This sequence comes from Mesorhizobium sp. M0052, assembly GCF_040323255.1. NCBI lineage: Bacteria > Pseudomonadati > Pseudomonadota > Alphaproteobacteria > Hyphomicrobiales > Phyllobacteriaceae > Mesorhizobium > Mesorhizobium sp. M0052. Next base: position 56,476 of record NZ_JAMYUS010000008.1, read on the forward strand.
CTTCGCCATGAACCAGGAAGGCGTGCAGGGCGCGATCTTCCAGATGCTGAGCCACGGCCTCGTCTCGGGCGCGCTGTTCCTGTGCGTCGGCGTCATCTACGACCGCATGCACACGCGCGAGATCGACGCCTATGGCGGCTTGGTCAACAACATGCCGAAATACGCCACGGTGTTCCTGATCTTCACCATGGCCAATGTCGGCTTGCCGGGCACGTCAGGCTTCGTCGGCGAGTTCCTGACCATGCTCGGCGTGTTCCGGGTCAACACCTGGGTGGCTTTCTTCGCCGCCACCGGCGTCATCCTGTCGGCGGCCTACGCGCTCTGGCTCTACCGCCGGGTGATCTTCGGCGCGCTGACCAAGGAAAGCCTGAAGGGCCTGCTCGATCTGTCGACGCGCGAGAAGGCGATCATCTACCCGCTGGTCGTGCTAGTCATCTTCTTCGGCGTCTATCCCGCTCCCGTCTTCGATGCCACGGCCCAGTCGGTCAAGGCGCTCGTCACCAATGTCACCGCATCCATCGGCGCCGCGCAGACCGCGGCGGCGAACTGACCAGAGGTTTTGCGAACCATGACGCCGGACCTTTATTCCAGCCTTTCGCTCTCGACGCCGGAGCTGATCCTCGCCATCGGCGCGCTGGCGCTGTTGATGGTCGGCGCCTATTCGCGCGCCAACACTGCCATTCTGGTGACCGGCCTTGCCGTCGCCGTGCTGGTGATCGCAGGCCTATGGCTGATCTTTCCCACGGGGCAGGGGAGCGCCTACGGCAACGCCTTCATCCAGGATCCGTTCTCCCGCTTCATGAAGGTGCTGTCGCTGATCGGTTCGGCGGTGACGCTGGTGATGTCGATGCGCTTCGCCAGGCAGGAGCATTTCGACAAGTTCGAATACCCGGTGCTGATCCTGCTCTGCACGCTCGGTATGATGCTGATGATCTCGGCCAACGGCATGATCGGGCTCTATCTCGGCCTCGAGCTGCAGTCGCTGGCGATTTACGTGCTGGCGGCGATCAATCGCGACAATCTGCGTTCGACCGAGGCCGGTTTGAAGTATTTTGTGCTCGGCGCGCTATCGTCGGGCATGCTGCTTTACGGAATCAGCCTCATTTACGGCTACACCGGCAATGTAGGCTTCCAGGAAATTTCCTCCGCGCTGGGCAGCGGCGAGCGCCAGCTCGGCCTGGTCGTCGGCCTGGTCTTCGTTTTGGCCGGCCTTGCCTTCAAGATTTCCGCGGTGCCGTTCCATATGTGGACGCCCGATGTCTACGAGGGCGCGCCGACGCCGGTCACCGCTTTCCTGGCGGCTGCCCCCAAAATGGCGGCGATGGCGCTGATCGTGCGCGTCACCATGGGCGCCTTCAAGCCGATCGCTTCCGACTGGCAGCAGATCATCGTCTTCATCTCGATCGCCTCGATGGCGCTCGGCTCCTTTGCCGCCATCGGCCAGACCAACATCAAGCGGCTGATGGCGTACTCCTCGATCGGCCATATGGGCTACGCGCTGGTCGGCCTTGCCGCCAACAGCCAGGCCGGCGTGCGCGGCGTCGCCATCTACATGCTGATCTATCTCGTCATGACGCTCGGCACCTTCGCCTTCATCCTCGCCATGCGGCGCAAGGAAGGCAATGTCGAGCAGATCAGCGATCTCGCCGGTCTGTCGTCGACCAACCCGATCATGGCGACGATCCTGACCATCCTGATGTTCTCGCTGGCCGGCATCCCGCCGCTCGCCGGCTTCTGGGGGAAATGGTACGTGTTCCTCGCCGCCATCAACGCCAACCTCTATGCGCTGGCGATCATCGGCGTGCTGGCCTCCGTCGTGGGCGCTTTCTACTATCTGCGTATCATCAAGATCATGTGGTTCGACGAACCGGCCGGCGGCTTCGTTCCGATGGCGGTTGAGCTGCGCCTCGTGCTTGGTGTCTCCGGCGCTTTCGTGCTGTTCTATGTGCTGATCGGCGGTCCGATCGCGACCTACGCCGAAGCCGCCGCCAAGACATTTTTCTGACCGGATGGCATTTCGGCTGGCTCCGACCTCTGAGACGGAAGGGTTCCGGCTCGAGGCGCATGACAGCGTGGGTTCCACCAACACGCTGGCGCTGGACCATGCAAGGGCAGGCGATCCCGGCAAATTGTGGGTCGTTTCCAAGAAGCAGGAAAGCGGCCGTGGCCGCCGCGGCAGGGCCTGGGTATCGCCCGAGGGCAATCTGGCGGCGACATTGCTGGTCATCGCCGGCGGTGAGTTGCGTCTGGCGGCGACGCTGGGCTTCGTCGCCGGCCTGTCGCTGGCCGACGCGCTCGACGCCGTGGTGCCGAAGGGCAGGATCGCTATCGGCCTCGACGGCGCCAGCCAGGGGCAGAACCGCTTCGAGCTGAAATGGCCGAACGATGTGCTGGCCTCCGGCGCCAAGCTGGCCGGCATCCTGCTGGAATCGGCCATTCTCGATGGCGGCCGTTTCGCGGTGGCGGTGGGCATCGGCGTCAATGTGGTGGCGCATCCGCCGGATTTGCCGTATCCGGCGACATCGCTTCAGGCACTGGGCGCGACATGCGACGCCGAAACGCTGTTCTTGGCGCTGTCCGATGCCTGGACCGACAATGCCCGGCTGTGGGACGACGGACGCGGGCTCGACGCCATCCGGCGTCGCTGGCTGGCGCGCGCGGCGGGGCTTGGCGGCGAGGTTGCTGTCAGGATTGACGGGAATGTGGTGCGCGGTACCTTCGAGACCATTGACGCGGACTGCCGTTTCGTGATCCGCGATGATGAGGGGTCGGTCGTGACGGTAGCCGCCGGCGACGTGCATTTCGGCGCCGTCGCGTCGGCAAAGATTTAGGGCTGGTCGCAAGGGCCGGGAAGGGAAATTTGATGGCGAAAGCGCAAAACGCCGAACTCGTCTTCGTGCCGCTCGGCGGCGTCGGCGAGATCGGCATGAACTTCGCCCTTTACGGCTATGGGCCGCCTAGCGCGCGCGAGTGGATCGTCGTCGATGTCGGCGTGACCTTTCCCGACGCGGCGCATCCGGGCGTCGACCTGATCCTGCCCGATACGCGCTTCATCGAGGAGAACCTCGCCGGCCTGCGCGGCATCATCATCACCCATGCGCATGAAGACCATTACGGGGCGCTGCTCGACATCTGGCCAAAGCTGAAGGCGCCGGTGTGGATGACACCGTTCAGCGCCGGCCTGTTGGACGCCAAGCGCCAAGGCGAGCAGGGCGCGCCGAAGAAAATTCCGGTGACGATCTACCGGGCAGGCGAGACATTCACCGTCGGCCCGTTCTCGATCGAGGCCATTCCGGTGGCGCACTCCATCCCTGAGCCGATGTCGCTGGCGATCACCTCGCCGGCTGGTACCGTCATCCATACCGGCGACTGGAAGATCGATCCGGAACCGACGATCGGTCCGAAAACCGACGAGGCGCGGTTTCGCGCCTATGGCGACAAGGGCGTGCTGGCGCTGGTCTGCGATTCCACCAATGCGCTACGCGAAGGCGAATCGCCGTCGGAAGTGGCGGTGGGCGAAGGCCTCAGGGGCGTCATCCAGAGCGCTGTCGGCCGTGTCGCCGTCACTACCTTCTCTTCCAATGTCGGGCGCATCGTCTCGATCGCCAAGGCGGCGCGCGATGCCGGCCGCCAGTGTCTGGTGCTCGGCCGCTCGCTGAAGCGGGTCATCGATGTCGCCGGCGAGCTCGGCTACATGGACGGGCTGCCGGAGTTCATCGCCGAGGAGGATTTCGGCTTCATCCCGCGCGAGAACCTGGTCATCATCTGCACCGGCAGCCAGGGCGAGTCGCTGGCGGCGCTGGCAAAACTTTCGCGCGACGAGATGAAGTCGGTGTCGCTTACGGCCGGCGACACGGTGGTGTTTTCCTCACGCACCATTCCCGGCAACGAGAAGGCGATCCTCGAGATCAAGAACCGCCTCATCGACCTCGGCATCAAGATCATCGAGGACGGCGACGCGCTTGTGCATGTCTCCGGCCATCCCCGCCGCAGCGAATTGCGCAGGATGTATGAATGGGTGCGGCCGCAGATCGGCGTTCCCGTGCACGGCGAAGCCGCGCATCTAGTGGCGCAGGAGTCGCTGATGTCGACGTCGGGCATCGGCCAGGTGGCGCAAGTGCGCGACGGCGACATGCTGCGGCTGGCGCCGGGTCCGGCCACGATCATCGACCAGGTGCCGTTCGGCCGCATCTACAAGGACGGCAGGCTGATCGGCACCGACCAGGCGATGGGCATACGCGACCGGCGCAAGCTATCCTTTGCCGGCCATGTCGCGGTCAATGTCGTGCTCGACGACAAATATGAGCTCGCCGGCGATCCCGATCTGGTCGCCATCGGCGTCGCCGAGGCCGATGCCCGTGGCGAAAACATGGAAGATCTGATGCTCGACGCGGCCGTCGGCGCGGTCGACTCGATCCCTCGCCAGCGCCGCAAGGACCTCGATCTGGTGCAGGAAGCGGTGCGCCGCGCCGGGGGCGGCGCCGCCAACGAAGCCTGGGGCAAGAAGCCGCTGGTGACGGTGTTTGTGACGAGGTGAGGGAATAGGCAGTAGGCGGTAGGCAGTGGAGAAAAATGCGGATGTATCACTACTGCCTGCTGCCTATTCCCTACTCCCTTAACTTGTGGAGCACTTCATGCTGGGACGCCTGAACCATGTAGCACTTGCCGTACCGGACCTGGCCGCGGCGATTGCGGCCTATCGCGATACACTTGGCGCGCGGGTGACTGCGCCGCAGGCTTTGCCCGAGCATGGCGTGACGGTGGTGTTCGTCGATGTCGGCAACACCAAGATCGAACTCCTGGAGCCGCTGGGCGAACGGTCGCCGATCGCGGCCTTTCTGGCGAAGAACCCCTCGGGTGGCATGCATCATGTCTGCTACGAGGTCGACGACATCCTTGTCGCGCGCGATCACCTCAAAGCGAGCGGCGCCCGCGTGCTGGGCGACGGCAATCCCAAAACCGGCGCCCACGGCAAGCCGGTGCTGTTCCTGCATCCCAAGGATTTCTTCGGCACGCTGGTCGAACTGGAGCAGGCATGAGCTGGATTTCGTTTGCCGCGCTGTTCTTCATCACCTGGTGGCTGATGCTGTTCATCGTGCTGCCGTTCAGCGTCAAGACGCAGGATGACGACCATGACGTGACGCTGGGCACGGTTGCGAGCGCGCCGCGCGGACCGCATATGCTGCGCGCCGTGATCCGCACCACTATCGTCACGGCTGTCGTCATGGGGGTTTTCTACAGCCTGACGCACGGGCTGGGCTACAGCCTCGACGAAGTCCCGCACATCATCCCCGAAGCCAGCCAGGCACCGGCTAACTAAACACTTTCCGCCGACAGATCGGCTTGGATGTTTGTGCCTGTTTCGGAGCGCCAAACTCGGGTTTTGGCTCACCAGCTTGCGATGCGCAATCGGCGGCCAGGCATGGCCCACCCGCATTAGAATCACGGCTGGGTATCAGGCTGACGCAAGCTCACGTGATTTGGGAACAGGTTGATCTAACCAGATGATCGGGCAAAAAAAATGCAAGGCACAAGGCCTTGCAATTTAAACGCGTTCCGATCTGTTTTCCGGTTTCCGGCGGCAGCGGTTAACCGCGCCTAGATCGCATCCTCCCAAGACTTTGACCGCGTAGGAGAGCAGATTTTTCTCCACCCTCTCGGTTATCGGGGCACACTAGCCTAACCCTGATGAAATTGTCACGCAGAATTTTGCCCGCAATCGGGCAATCTGTGCTGCAGTGCACAATAGTGCGGCAGGCTTTGCTTGCGAAACGAACAACACCGGGCTGCCGCCTTAATCTGGTCAGGTGTGCCGCGTCGCCCGGACGCGCAAAGCGTGTGTGAGCACTTCGGAGTCAGGTCATCATTTTTGTATCAAAAGCATTATCGTTTTCGGTGCGAAGGTCTTTGGAAGAAGAATCGATTTTTGCGATTTCCGGCCGATGCGGCCGGTCGGGTTTCCATTCCGTCACGAAATAGCTATGAAGCCGGGGCAAACAAGCCAGCCGCGCCGATTCCGGCGCAGCCTCCTCTCTCACGGACCTGTCCATGCGTTTGTCGCAGTTTTTCCTGCCCATCCTGAAAGAAAATCCGCGCGAGGCCGAGATCGTCTCGCACCGGCTGATGCTGCGTGCCGGCATGATCCGCCAGCAGGGGCAGGGCAGCTTTTCCTGGCTGCCGCTGGGCAAGCTGGTGCTCGACAAGGTCTGCCGCATCATCCGCGAGGAGCAGAACCGCGCCGGCGCGCTGGAAATCCTGATGCCGACCATCCAGTCGGCCGATCTGTGGCGCGAAAGCGGCCGCTATGACGACTATGGCAAGGAGATGCTGCGCATCAAGGACCGGCAGGACCGCGACATGCTCTACGGTCCGACCAATGAGGAAGTGGTCACCGAGATCGTGCGCGCCTACGTCAAGTCGTACAAGGATTTGCCGCTCAACCTCTACCACATCCAGTGGAAGTTCCGCGACGAGGTGCGTCCGCGCTTCGGCGTCATGCGTTCACGCGAATTCCTGATGAAGGACGCCTATTCCTTCGACCTCGATTTCGAGGGCGCGAAGGCCGCCTACAACCGCATGTTCGTATCCTATCTCCGAACGTTCACGCGCATGGGGCTGCAGGCCATTCCGATGCGGGCCGACACCGGGCCGATCGGCGGCGATCTCAGCCATGAATTCATCATCCTGGCCGACACCGGCGAGAGCCAGGTCTATTGCGACCGCGAATATCTGTCGCTCCAGGTGCCCGGCGAGAAAACCGACTTCGGCAATGACGGCGAGATCGCCGACATCGTCAAAACGTGGACGACGCCTTACGCCGCCACCGACGAGATGCATGACGAGGCGGCCTGGGACAAGCTTGGCGAAGCCGACCGGGTCTCGGCACGCGGCATCGAGGTCGGCCACATCTTTCATTTCGGCGACAAATATTCCAAGCCCATGGGCGCCAAGGTGACCGGGCCCGACGGCAAGGATCATTTCGTTTCCGGCGGCTCCTACGGTATCGGTCCGTCGCGGCTGGTGGCAGCGATCATCGAGGCCAGCCATGACGATAACGGCATCATCTGGCCGGAAGCGGTGACGCCGTTCGACATCGGCCTGATCAACATGAAGGCCGGCGACGCCGAGTGCGACCGCGTCTGCGGCGAGCTCTACGCCGCCTTCACCAGCGCCGGCAAGGATGTGCTTTACGACGACACCGACCAGCGGCCGGGCGGCAAGTTCGCCACCGCAGACCTGATCGGCCTGCCCTGGCAGGTGATCGTCGGGCCGCGCGGCGTGGCCGCCGGCGAGATCGAGATCAAGAACCGCCGGACCGGCGAGCGCGAGACGCTGCCGGTCGCGGAGGCCAGGAAACGCTTCGGTGCAACCGCATGAGCGAAGCCGCGGCAGCGAAGTCTTCGGTAGCCCAGTCTCCGGTTGGCAAGTCTCCGGTCGCCAAGTCTCCGGTCACCAAGTCTCCGGTCGCCGGCCCGTTCTCCATGTTCGAACGCATGGTCGCCTGGCGTTATTTGCGGTCGCGCCGCAAGGAGACGGTGATCTCGGTCATCGCCTCGATCTCCTTCCTAGGCATCATGCTGGGCGTCGCCACGCTGATCGTCGTCATGGCTGTCATGAACGGGTTTCGAGCCGAACTTCTGACCCGCATCCTCGGCGTCAACGGCCATCTGATCGTGCAGCCGCTGGATTCGCCGCTTGAGGATTATGCGCAGGTCGCAGCCCGCATCAACGGCGTGGCCGGCGTCAAATACGCGATCCCGCTGATCGACGGCCAGGTGCTGGCGCAGGGCAATGTCGGCGGCGGCATGGGCGCGCTGGTGCGCGGTATCAGGGCCGAAGACCTCGGCAAGATCGCCATCGTCGCCCAAAACGTCAAGCAAGGCACGCTTGACGGCTTCGACTCCGGCGAGGGCGTCGCTATCGGCAAGCGCATGGCGGAGAATCTCGGCCTTGTGCTCGGCGACACCATCACGCTGATCTCGCCGGACGGCGATGTGACGCCGATGGGCACGACGCCGCGGCTGAAGGGCTACAAGGTGGCGGCGATCTTCGAGGTCGGCATGTCGGAGTATGACAGCTCCATCGTCTACATGCCGTTTTCCGAAGCGCAGCTCTATTTCAACATGGACGGCAGGGCGCAGACGATCGAGATCTATGTCGACAATCCCGATAATGTCGACGCGCTGAAACCGCTGGTCGATGCGGCGGCGCAACGGCCGATCGACATGGTCGACTGGCGCCAGCGCAACGAGACGTTCTTTTCAGCACTGCAGGTCGAGCGCAACGTCATGTTCATGATCCTGACGCTGATCGTGCTGGTGGCGGCGCTCAACATCATCTCCGGCCTGATCATGCTGGTGAAGGACAAGGGCCACGATATCGCCATCCTGCGCACAATGGGCGCCTCGCGCGGCGCCATCCTGCGCATCTTCCTGATGACGGGCGCTGCGATCGGCGTAACCGGCACGCTCGCCGGCGTGCTGCTCGGGGTGCTCATCTGCACCAACATCGAATCGATCCGCCAGTTCTTCTCCTGGATGACCGGCAAGGTGCTGTTCAATCCGGAACTCTATTTCCTCAGCCAGCTGCCGGCAAAGATGGACCCACGCGAGACCACCTATGTCATCCTGATGGCGCTCGGCCTGTCCTTCCTGGCAACAGTGTTTCCGGCATGGCGCGCCGCACGGCTCGATCCGGTCGAGGCCTTGAGATACGAATGAAGTCCGAGATCATTATCGAGCTGAAGAGCGTCGAGCGGCACTATGTCCAGGGGCCGCGCAAGCTCACCATTTTGAACGGCGCCGACTTTTCGCTGAAGCGCGGCGAGATGGTGGCGCTGGTGGCGCCGTCGGGCACCGGCAAGTCGACGCTGCTCCATACGGCGGGCCTGCTCGAGCGCCCCGACGCCGGTGACGTCATTCTGGCCGGCCGCGCCTGCGGACGGCTCTCCGACGACGAACGCACGGCGATCCGCCGCAACGATGTCGGCTTCGTCTATCAGTTCCATCATCTGCTGCCGGAGTTTTCGGCACTGGAAAACATCATGATGCCGCAGCTGATCAAAGGGCTTTCGCGCAAGGAGGCGTCGGAGCGCGCAGCACAGCTGCTCGACTATATGCAGATCGGCAAGCGCGCGTCGCACCGGCCGTCGGAACTGTCCGGCGGCGAGCAGCAGCGCGTCGCCATTGCCCGCGCGGTCGCCAACGCGCCCTTGCTGCTGCTCGCCGACGAGCCGACCGGCAATCTCGACCCGGTCACCGCGTCCTATGTGTTCGAGGCGCTCGGCGCGCTGGTCAAGCAGTCCGGCCTTGCCGCGCTGATCGCCACCCACAATCACGAACTCGCCTCGCGCATGGACCGGCGGGTGACGCTGGCGGACGGCAAGGTCGTTCCGTTGTAGGCCCCAACTTCGTCATCCTAGCGTCTGCGCCGCGTCGCTGCGCTCCTTGCTCCGCCCTAGGATGACGAATTGATTGGTGCGTCTCGGCCGATCGCAAAGGCATGCGATGCGCCCTGCGTCAGCACTGCCGTCACCCCGTCAACCTTTCCTTAACCCTGCCCAAACCGGCTGTCAGGATTCGTCGGCATGCCGCTTTCCGCTCATTGACTTTCGAACAAAGTTAGAACAAAATACGAACATATCAACAACAGGAGAGAGTTATGAGCGATCTTGTTCAGGACGTCGTTTCGTTGGTGTGCATGAGTGCGTTTCTGGTTTCCATGGCTGTCTGGATCGGCGCCATGTGATGCAACTGCGGTTCGCCGCACTGTTTTAGGCGGGCAGGAAGGCGCTGTGCCGTTAAGCCTTTCTTGCCGCCATGACGCTAGGCTGCCCCGCCAAGACAGGGAGCAAAAACCTCAGGTGTCGCCGATCGTGACGGCCCTTCTCGTGGCCGGTAATCTCGGATTGATTTTCCTTCTGATGACCGCGCCGCTCGGTTTGCGCACGGTGCGGCTGAGCCGCGTGGTTGCCGTGGACCGGCAGCGCCTCTGGCAGGCGCTGTGGCCGCTCGGCAGTGATGCCGGCTGGTCCGGCGAGATACTGAAGGCCCAGCCGCTGGACGGGCAGGGCACGACCCGCATCCTGCTGTCCTGGGAAGGCCGCGACGGCCAGCCGATCGAGCGCGGGTCGCGCTTCGAGGACGTCGTCGAAGGCAGTCGTTTTTCGATGCGGGTCATCGAGGATACCGCGCTCGACGCGTCGTTCTGGAAGGATTTTTATGAGACCACTGAACTCACCTCGGAAGGTGCCGGCACGCGGGTGACGCTCAGCCAGACCGATCGCTATCGCGGCGTCGCCTTCCTGGTGTTCCGCTACTTCGCCATGCGCCGCGAGCTCGGCAAGCTGGAGGTCTGGGCGAGGACCGGACAATATCGCAAGGGCGGCTGGTTCGAGCATCCGCTGAGCCAGGTCGGTTTCGCCGTTCTTTCGGCTTTCATCCTGTGGCCGTTCTTCGGGCTCAATCTCGGCGGCCTGGCGCTGGCCGCGATCCTGACCTCGGTGGTCGCCCTGCATGAGTTCGGCCACATGGCGGCCTTTCGGCTGACCGGTCATCGCAAGGCGCGGATGATTTTTATTCCGCTGCTCGGCGGCCTCGCCATTGGCGGCCGGCCTTATGACAGCCGCTTCGAGGTCGCCTTCGTGGCGCTGATGGGCGCTGGTTTTTCCGCGTTCCTGGTACCGCTGCTGATCGTCGCCAGCGGGCTCGCATCCGGCGAGGGACATCGGCTCGCCGCCGCCCTTCTGGCGACGCTTGCCGGCTTTGCCGCGCTGTTCAACATCGCCAATCTGGTGCCGGTGTGGAAATTCGACGGCGGTCAGGTGCTGCGCCAGATCTGCCCGGGGCCGGTCGCCCTGGCGCTCGCCTCGTTTTCCCTGCTCTCGGCCTTGCTGTGGCTTGGCTGGCTGGCCGGCTTTTCCCAAAGCTTTCTGCTGGTGGCGGGCGCCGTCTTTGCCATCCTCAGCCTGATGACAGTGGGTAGCGGGGTAAAACCGCGCCACGAATTGAAGCCGATCCGCATCTTCGACCGTTTCGCCATGGCCGGCGCGCTGCTGGCCGTCTTCGCCATTCACGGTTTCGGGCTGTTGTGGGCCTCGGCGCGGTTGCTTTGAGCGTTGGTCGAGGCGAGACTCAGCCGGCCTTGCGGACCGGCTCTGCAGAAGTTGACTTCGCTGCCCCGAAAACATCCTCGAAGGCGGATTTCAGCGCCAGGTCGAAATCGGCCATGGTCACGGGCAAGCCGAGGTCGACCAGGCTGGTGACGCCGTGGTCCGGCACGCCGCATGGCACGATGCCGCTGAAATGGCTGAGATCCGGCTCGACATTGACGGCAATGCCATGAAAGCTCACCCAGCGCCGCAGCCGGATGCCGATGGCCGCGATCTTGTCTTCAGCCGGCGAGCCGTCGGGCAGGGACGGGCGCTCGGGCCGCACCACCCAGACGCCGACGCGGTCCTCGCGGCGTTCGCCGCGCACATTGAAGGCGGCAAGCGTGCCGATGATCCACTGCTCGAGCGCGGCGACGAAGGCGCGCACATCCTCACGCCGGCGCTTCAGGTCAAGCATGACATAGGCAACCCGCTGCCCCGGCCCGTGATAGGTGTATTCGCCGCCGCGTCCGGCGGCAAAGACCGGGAAACGGTCGGGGTCGATTAGGTCCTCGATGCGGGCGCTGGTGCCGGCGGTGTAAAGCGGCGGATGCTCGACCAGCCAGACCATCTCGGCGGCTGCACCCGCGCGGATCGCCTCGGCGCGCGCTTCCATCAGGGCCAGCGCATCGGTGTAGCCGGTCAGGCCGGGCTCGATGCGCCATTCGACCGGCGTCGAACCCGGCAAGGGCAGGAACGACGTGGCGATCTGGCTGCGTTCGGTCATGGCTTTTTCGTTTTTCGCGTGATGCACGCCGCTTGGCGAAACCGCCTTGCGCTCTGGGGCCAAATGCATTTGCCCTTCATATGGCGGTATCCGGCTGAAACGTCCAGTTCGCCACGCATTTCGGCCTTCGCGCACGACCCCGAAGATAGGAACGATCTTCGGAAAGGATCATGCGCCAAATCAAAGTGCTGCAGCGTCCTTTGCGCGTCTCACAGGACGCGCGGCGCTGTAGAGGCCGATATGCCAATTCGCGGCGATTATTGCGCGCCGCGCCCTTGTTTCGCCGGAAACGATTTGCTACACGCCGCGAGCCGGTTCGTTCCGGCTCCTACCACGGGCGGTCGTGGCGGAATTGGTAGACGCGCAGCGTTGAGGTCGCTGTGGGGCAACCCGTGGAAGTTCGAGTCTTCTCGACCGCACCATAATTTTTCGGCCATTGAAATCATTGCGGCTTCTCAGGCCGTCGACGCCAAATCATCGCCTTTGGCGCTTGAACCGGCCGCAGCAGAGTTGCAACAAGAGGTCGCAGAGCCGCACGCGAACGCCGCTTGGCTCGCACCGGCCAGCCTCCTGCACCCGAGTCCCCGGCTTTGCCGGTGGCGGGGCAGGGGATGTGGGTGACCTAAGCGGCGCGTCGTTGCGGGAAATGGAGACCCGGACGGGCTCGACGAGGGTCAACGGCCGTCACGACGGTGTGGTGGTGATCGCAGTAGACGCGATCCGGCGACGTCGGCCCGGCACAAAAACGGTAACCACCGGGTACCAACCGGTCTTCGCTCACCGGGAAGCGGCACTGGTTGAGGCCTAGCTGAATGAGGGGGACGTCTCTCGACGCTGGTCTGATATTTTCACGCATGATGGTTTTCAATTTCCTGGTTCATAGCCATTGCCGGCTGACGGCCGCGGTGCGACCCGCCGGAGCGAGCTTCTCTCGTTTTGGAGGGCTGTGGACCACATGTGGTGCTTATCGCACCGTCAAAGAAGCCCGGCGCCCCGCTTCTGCAGCCAAATCGTTTGCGACTTAAGGCCACACCCGCGAGCGCCCGAAGCACCTGTCCGGCCGGGATTTGCCGGCGCGCCGTTGCATAGCCTCAGTCCGTCGCCGCCGATCGCTTGAAGACGATGGTGACCCTGGTTCCCTCGCCGGCACTCGACTTGACGTCGAATTGCGCCTTGGCATTTTCGGTCAGCGACCGCGCGATCAAAGAGCCGAGCTTGCCTGGCCTGGGCCAGGTCTCACCCGTCGGCAGACCGATCCCATCATCGGCGACAGTCACCCGGCAACCATCGCCGCTGACGACGCTGTGCAGCGTGATCGTGCCGCCATCGCGCCCGACGAATGCATGTTTGAGAGCGTTGGTCAGCAACTCATTGACGACCAGGCCTGTCGGCATGGCAACGTTGATGGATACCGGATAGGTATCCACCTTAAGGTCGAGGCGGATACCTTCGACTGCGTGCGACGCCATGACGGCGGACGCGATCTGGCTAAGATACACGCCAAGATCCACCTCATCCTTCTGCTGGTCAGCCGACAATGTCTGGTAGAGGATTGCCAATGCGTCTACCCGGCCGGCAAGCCTTTCGAAACGCTTCTGGTCCGGTTCGGTGGCGTTGCGGGTTTCCATCCGGATCAAAGCGGTGATCATCTGCAGATTGTTTTTCACCCGGTGCTGCAGTTCGCGCAACAGGGTGTCCTTCTCCCGGATGAGCTCCTCCGCGGGTCGCGCGTCCTCGGTCTCACCGTGTGCCGTGACGTCGACAAGCGCCACCAGCCGGAAGCAGAGCTTGCCGTTGTCGTCCTCGATAACGTTGGAATAAACGTCGACGATTGCCGGCTTGTCCTCGCCGCGCTCGAGGCGAAATGTGCCGACGAAATCGGTGTCTTCAACGACAGCCTCGGCGAGCGGCCTGTCCTTCTGCCGATGAAGCCCCCTGCCGGAAAGGGCCGCCCAGTTTTCCCGCGCAAGCTTCGGCGCCTTGAGGTCCGAGAGCTTCTCGAATTCGGGATTGGCGTAGACGACACGTTCCTTCGCGATCAATTCCGAGACGGCGATCGCGATCGGCATCTGATCGAGAAATTTCTTGAACTGGTCGCTTTCCAGCGCGGTGGCGAGGTCAGGCGTATCGAGCAATTGCTCGACAGCGTCAGCCTTATCGGAGTCTGTCATCTCGGCGCCTGCGTGATGCGTGGAAGCCATCAATATCAGGCATGCAATTCACCCGCCATCTCCAATATCGAAGGGATACGACAGCGTCACTACTGGTGCGGGCCGCGTCGCGCAGGGCTCCACCGCCTGCTGCTCACGAGCGAACTGAACAGAAGGCATTTTTCTCAGGGCCGCCGAACTTTGAAAAGAAATGTCTATGGAATTTGTAGAATTACGCTTTGAATGGGATCTCGGTACTGCTCGCCAGCCTTGGCGGCCCTTCGCCTCCTGAGTTGAGATCAGTGCTCTCGTTACCAAGCAAGTCGGCTCCCGATGAGGGAGTTGCTCCGCCGATCGCTATGCGGCGGCAGACGGCGGAGCATTGCCACCAGCCCGCGGCTTTAGAGGAAGAGGTTCCCATGACCAGACTTACCCCCGTAGAGCAGATCATCCCGGTTTCCGATATTATCCCGCTTACCGGACGCGTCGGCGCAGAGATCAGGAACATTCGGCTCTCCGGCGACCTGCCGCAGCAGACGGTCGCGGCGATCAACCAGATCCTGTTGCGGCACAAGGTGGTGTTCTTCCGCGACCAGGCGCATCTCGACGATGCCGGGCAGGAGCGCTTTGCCCAGCGTCTCGGCGACCTCGTCCCGCATCCGACCCAAGGTCCCGTCAAGGGAACGGCGTCCATTCTCGAACTCGATTCCAGCCGTGGCGGCGGTCGCGCCGACCAATGGCATACCGATGTCACCTTCGTCGACGCCTATCCGAAATTCTCCGTTCTTCGCGGCATCGTCATACCGCCGGCCGGCGGCGACACCATCTGGTCGAACACCGCGGCCGCCTATCAGGACCTGCCCGAGCCGTTGAAGCTGCTGGCCGACAATCTCTAGGCGGTGCACAGCAACGCCTACGATTACGCCGCGGTGCGGCCGCGTGCGAGTGCTGCGGAAAAGAAGCACTTCGAGGAAATCTTCACCTCGACGATCTACGAGACCGAGCATCCCGTCGTCCGCGTCCATCCCGAAACAGGCGAGCGCACGCTGCTGCTCGGCAATTTCGTGCAACGGCTGATCGGTCTTTCCAAAAGCGATTCGGCGAAGCTTTACGAGGTTTTCCAGTCCTATGTCACCGCGCCGGAGAACACCGTGCGCTGGCGCTGGAAGGCCGGCGATGTGGCGATCTGGGACAACCGCGCGACGCAGCACTACGCCGTCAACGACTATGGCGACCAGCACCGGGTGGTGCGTCGCGCCACGGTCGACGGCGACGTTCCGGTCAGCGTCGACGGCCGCCGCAGCGCCACCCGCACCAAGGTCGCGAAGCCGGCAGCCGACAAGGCGGCATGAGGCGCGGTCGAACGCGAAGGCCGCTGTTCAGGCGGCCTTCTTCATACGTGACAGCGTCTCTGCAACCACCTCACCAAACGACGACGGCGTCGGCACGATGATCACCCCGGCGTCCTTGAGGATCTCCACCTTTTCCTGCGCGGACTCGCCGAAGGCCGAGATGATGGCGCCGGCGTGGCCCATGCGGCGGCCTTTGGGGGCGGAGAGGCCGGCGATGTAGGCGATGAGCGGCTTCCTCATATTGTCGCGCGCCCAAATGGCCGCTTCGGCTTCCTGCGGTCCGCCGATCTCGCCGATCATCACCACGGCGTCGGTGTCGTCATCCTGTTCGAACAGTTTCAGCATGTCCTTGAAGGACGAGCCGTTGATCGGGTCGCCGCCAATGCCGACGCTGGTCGAGACGCCGATGCCGAGCGACTTCATCTGCGACGCCGCCTCGTAGCCGAGCGTTCCGGAGCGGCCGACAATGCCAACGCGGCCGGGGAGGTAGATGCTGCCGGGCATGATGCCCATCAACGCCTGTCCGGGCGTGATGACGCCGGCGCAGTTCGGCCCGATCAGCCGCATGCGGTCCTCGTAGCGGTAGCGCAGCATGTAGCGCTTGACCTGCATCATGTCCTGCGACGGGATGCCGTCGGTGATGCAGACGCAGAGTTTTATCCCGGCGTCGGCCGCTTCCATGATCGAATCGGCGGCAAAAGGCGGCGGCACGAAGACGATGCTGGCCTCCGCGCGGGTCTCGCGCACCGCGCCCTTGACCGTGTTGAAGACGGGCAGGCCAAGATGCTTCTGGCCGCCTTTGCCGGGCGTAACGCCGCCGACCAGCTTGGTGCCGTAGCGCTTCATGTCCTCGGCATGGAAGCTGCCGATCTTGCCGGTGAACCCCTGGACGATGACGCGGGTGCTGCGGTTGAGCAGGATTGCCATTTTCTCGACCTCCCTAGAGCATGATGCCGAAAAGTGTGAAGCGGTTTTCGGACGACATCATGCTCCATCTGTTTGATTTTAGAGACGGATTCAGATTTCAGGTCGATTCGACCTGAAATCATCCGGCTCTAGGCTGCTTTTTTCTTGGTGGCCGCGCGCCAGGCAGCGACGGCTTTTTCGGCGGCTTCGGCCAGCGTGTCGGCAACGATTACCGCCTCGCCGGAATCGGCCAGGATGCGGCGGCCTTCCTCGGCCTTGGTGCCGGAGAGACGGACCACCAGCGGCACGTTGACGCCGACCTCGCGTATCGCCTTGATGATGCCTTCGGCGACCCAGTCGCAGCGGTTGATGCCGGCGAAGATGTTGACCAGGATGGTCTCGACATTCTTGTCGCCGAGCACGGCGCGGAAGGATTTCGCCACCCGCTCCGGCGAGGCGCCGCCACCGATGTCGAGGAAGTTGGCCGGTTCGCCGCCGGCGATCTTGATCATGTCCATGGTCGCCATGGCGAGCCCTGCGCCATTGATGATGCAGCCGATGTTGCCGTCGAGGCCGACATAGGAGAGGCCACGGTCGCTGGCAAAAGTTTCGCGCGGATCTTCCTGGCTTTTGTCGCGCAGCTCGGAGATTTCCGGCCGGCGGAACAACGCGTTCTCGTCGAACGACATTTTGGCGTCGAGCGCGATCAGATTGCCGTCGCGGGTCACCACCAGCGGATTGATCTCCAGCATCGAGGCGTCGTAGTCGCGGAACACCTGATAGCAGGCGAAGATGGTTTCGGTCGCCTTGCCGATCAGATTGTGGTCGAGGCCGAGCCCGAAGGCGATCTCGCGCGCCTGGAAACGCTGCATGCCGACGCCGGGATCGACCGATGTGCGCAGGATGGAGTTCGGTGCCTTCTCGACGATGTCCTCGATCTCCATGCCGCCGGCAGCGGACGCCACGATCATGACGCGCTCTTCCTTGCGGTCGAGCACGAAGCCGACATAGAGCTCCTGCGCGATATCGACGGCTTCCTCGAGATACAGGCGCGAAATCAGCTTGCCGCGCGGGTCGGTCTGCTGTGTCACCAGCTTGCGGCCGAGCATGCCCTCGGCCGCGCTGGAAATCTCCTCGTCATTGGCGCACAGTTTGATGCCGCCGGCCTTGCCGCGGGCGCCGGAATGCACCTGCGCCTTCAGCACCCATTTGGCGCCGCCGATCTCGCGGGCCCTGTAGGTCGCCTGCTCGGGGCTGTAGGCCAGCCCGCCGCGCGGCACATGCACGCCGTGGCGTGCCAGCAGTTCCTTGGCCTGATATTCGTGGATGTCCATTTTGTCCTCCCTGAACAGTCAATGCGTGGCGACGCGCGGCTCGCTAGAGAATTGGCTGGCCCGTTCGATTGCCTCGTTGACCACCAGAACATTGCGCGCCATGCGTTCCGACGCTGCGTCGATCATCTTGCCGTCGAGTGCGGCCGCTCCCTTGCCCTGCGCCTCCGCCTCCTTCAGCACTTCGAGGATGCGCCGGGCGCGGGTGACCTCTTTTTCCGGTGGAGAGAAGACGTCGTTGGCAAGCGCGATCTGCGAGGGGTGGATCGCCCACTTGCCTTCGATGCCCAGCGCCGCCGCGCGCCTGGCGCCAGCGATGTAGCCCTCCGGATCGGAGAAGTCGCCGAACGGCCCGTCAATGGCGCGCAAGCCATAGGCGCGGCAGGCGACGGTCATGCGCGACAGAGCGAAATGCCACTGATCGCCGGGATAGTCGGGGTTGAGGCCGCCAATGTTGACCGTGCGCGCCTTGCAGCTTGCCGCATAGTCGGCGACGCCGAAATGCATGGCTTCCAGCCGGCCGGGTGTCGCGGCAATCGCCTCGACATTGGCCATGCCGAGCGCGGTCTCGATCAGCGCTTCGAGGCCGACGCGGGTCCTGAAACCCTTTGCCATCTCGATCTGGTTGACCATGGCCTCGACCATGTAGAGGTCGGCCGGCACGCCGACCTTCGGCACCAAAATGGTGTCCAGCCGGTCACCGGCCTGCTCCATGACGTCAACCACGTCGCGGTACATGTAGTGCGTGTCGAGGCCGTTGATGCGCACCGAGACGGTCTTGCCCTTGGCGCGCCAGTCGATGTCGTTGAGCGCCTGGATGATGTTCTTGCGGGCGCGTTCCTTGTCGGGCGGGGCGACCGCATCCTCGATGTCGAGGAAGATGAAGTCGGCGGCGCTGTTGGCCGCCTTGTCGATCATTTCCGGGCTGGAGCCTGGAACCGCCAGCTCGCTGCGCTGCAGCCGTAATTTCTTGAGGTGGTTGATGGTGTGGCTCATTGTCGGCTCCTCAGGCGGCTTCGGCGACCGGCACGGCGGCCGAGGCGCGGAAGTGCTGGATGGCGGCGCCGACGCCGGAGCCGGGCGCCAGCCGTACGCCGCAGTCGAGCAGCGCCATTTCGGCGGCCGAGAGCGAGGCCAGCACCATCACCTCGTTCAGCCAGCCGAGATGGCCGATGCGGAAGACCTTGCCGATCACCTTGTTGAGGCCGCCGCCGAGCGCGGTCTGGTATTTCTGGTAGGCGCGCTTGACCACATCGCCGCTGTCGACGCCGTCCGGCACCAGGATGGCGCTGACGGTGTCGGAGTGCCATTTAGGCGTCTTGGCGCAGAGCTTCAGGCCCCAGGCGTCGACCGCCTTGCGCACGCCTTCGGCGAGGCGATGGTGACGGGCGAAGATGTTTTCCAGCCCTTCCTCGGCGATCAGGTCGAGCGAGGCGCGCAGGCCGCGCAGCAGCTGAGTAGCCGGCGTATAAGGGAAATAGCCGGCGTCGTTGGCGCGGATCATATCTTCGAAGGAGAAGAAGCAGCGGCGGTGGGTGGCGCTCCGCGAGGCCACCAGCGCCTTCTTGCTGACGGAGAGGAAACCGAGGCCGGCGGGCAGCATGAAACCCTTCTGCGAGCCGCTGACCGCGCAATCGACGCCCCATTCCTCCTGGCGAAAGTCGATCGAGCCGATCGACGAGACGCCGTCGACGAAGAGCAAAGCAGGGTGGTTGGCGTCATCGAGCGCGGCGCGGCAGCCGGCGACGTCGCTGGTCACGCCGGTCGCGGTCTCGTTTTGGGTGCAGAAGACTGCCTTGATGCGGTGCGCCTTGTCGGCCCTGAGCCGCTCGGCATAGAGCTCGAGCGGCACGCCGGTTCCCCATTCGCAGTCGATGACATCGACCTCGAAGCCGAGCCGTTCGGCCATGTCGACCCACAGATGCGAGAACTGGCCGAAGCGCGACATCAGCACGCGGTCACCGGGGCTGAGCACATTGGTCATCGCCGCTTCCCAGGCGCCGGTGCCGGAGGAGGGATAGATGAAGACGCGGCCGGTCTCGTTCTTGAACACCGTCTTGATGTCTTCGAACAGCGGTAGCGTGAGATCGGGGAAGGATGCTGCACGCATGTCCTCCATCGGCAGGTTCATCGCCTGGCGGACCTGTTCGGGAATGTTGGTCGGTCCGGGAATGAAAAGATGGGTGAAACCGGCCATGTCGCGAACTCCTCCTGATCCAGCAAAGCGGTGATGGGGAGTTTCGTTTCGACGGCTAATGGCAACAACACCTCAAGAGGTAACATCTTGCCGCGCGCGGGTGGGGGTTGCCTACCCGGGTGACCTACCCGCGGCTCATCGCTTTCCTACCCGAACGGCTGCTTCTGGGTACGCCGCTCGCGCGCATAGAGCGCGACGGCCATCGCCCGGTTGCGGACGTCGAGCTTGTCGTAGAGATTCTTGAGGTGATACTTCACCGTGTTCTCGGAAATCCCCGTACGCGTCGCGATCTGCAAATTGGTCCAGCCGTCGGACAGCACGGCCAGCAGTTCGCGCTCGCGCACGGTGAGCAGCGACAAGGGCGTGTCGTTGACCTTATTGATGTCGATGTAGGGGATGCAGATGCGTCCATGCGCGACGGCCAGGATGGTCTCGAAGATGATCGCTGGATCGTCGAACTGGAAGCAGTAGCCCTGGGCGCCGAGGCGCACGCACTGCTTCAGGATGCCGATGTCGTGGTCGTTGGAAAACACCGCGATGCGCACGCCGAGCTTGCGGCTGTGAACCTCGGCCAGCACATCGGCGCCGTCCATGTCGGCAAGCTTCCACCCGATGATTGCGACGTCGAATTCGCCTTCCGCTGCCAACTCAAGAAAATGCCTGCCGCTTTGCACGCAGGCCAGGAGCTCGAAGCGCCCGTCGCAGTCCAGCATGTCGCGCAGCGCCGATATCACGAGCGGATTGCGTTCGGCCACGACCACGCGCACGCGCCGTTCCTCGATTGCTTTCTGCGTCTGCGACCTGATCTTCAAGGGCTTCCGGCTGTTCTGGTTGTCGCCTGGGCGGGTCCGGCCTTTGCCTGAACCTGCATCATGACAATTCTGCCCCAACCGTGCTGGGGTGCTCTTTCCCCAGCGACATGCGCTGTCGCGCCGCCTGAATCCTGGGCGGCGTCATATCCTGATGAAATCGCTCTCGCCCATATGCAGGGCGGGGCGCATTTCGTTTGATATTACCGTGCGTTGCGCGCTAGACCTGACAGGCACCTTTTCCGAAATTCCCATGGCGGGAGCCGCTGGTGGAACGCCAGGACGACCACACGACCGGCGCCAAAGCCGCTGACGATGCCCACGCCGACATCTATGGCGAGGACGGCGCCGTTCTGTCATCATTCCTCGCCCAGATCGGGGCGGCGATCGCCGATCGCGATACGCTGACGCTGAAGCGCGAAGTCGACGACCTGCACCAGTCGGAACTTGGCGATCTGCTCGAGGCCCTGCACCCCGAACAGCGTCGCGCCCTTGTCGAACTGCTCGGCGCCGACTTCGACTTCTCGTCGCTGACCGAGGTCGACGAGGCGATCCGCCGCGATATCGTCGACAATATGCCCAATGAGCAAATTGCCCAGGGCATGCAGGACCTCGATTCCGACGACGCGGTCTACATTCTCGAAGATCTTGAAAAGGAAGACCAGGACGAGATCCTGTCGCAGCTGCCGTTCACCGAGCGGATCAGGCTGCGCCGCTCGCTCGACTACCCGGAAGAGACCGCCGGCCGCCGCATGCAGACCGAGTTCGTCGCCGTGCCGCCGTTCTGGACCATAGGCCAGACCATCGACTACATGCGCGAAGACAAGAACCTGCCCGAGCGGTTCAGCCAGATCTTCGTCATCGATCCAAGCTTCAAGTTGCTCGGCGCCATCGACCTCGACCAGATCCTGCGCACCAAGCGCACGACCAAGGTCGGAGACGTGATGCACGAGACGAGGCACGCCATTCCGGCCACCATGGACCAGGAAGAGGCGGCGCGGGACTTCGAGCAATACGATCTTCTGTCCGCCGCCGTCGTCGACGAGAACGAGCGGCTGGTCGGCGTGCTGACCATCGACGACGTCGTCGACGTCATCCAGCAGGAGGCCGAGGAAGATCTGCTGCGCATGGGCGGCGTCGGCGACGAAGAGTTGTCCGACAGCATTCTTTCGACCTCGCGCTCGCGCGTTCCCTGGCTGCTGGTCAACCTGTTGACGGCGTTCCTGGCGGCGTCGGTGATCGGCCTGTTCGACCGCACCATCGAGCACATCGTGGCACTGGCCGTGCTGATGCCGATCGTGGCCGGCATGGGCGGCAATGCCGGTTCGCAGACCATGACCGTCACGGTACGCGCGCTGGCGACCAGGGATCTCGACATCTACAATGCCGGCCGCATCATCCGCCGCGAAATGGGCGTGGGTTCCATCAACGGCATCATCTTCGCCGTGCTGATCGGCATCGTCGCGGCCGTCTGGTTCCGCGATGCCAATCTGGGCGGCATCATAGCGGCGGCGATGATCATCAACATGTTCGTGGCAGCCCTTGCCGGTATCCTGATCCCGCTATTGCTCGACCGGTTCAAGATCGATCCGGCGGTGGCGTCGGCGGTTTTCGTCACCACCGTCACCGACGTCGTTGGCTTCTTTGCCTTCCTGGGGCTGGCCACCTGGTGGTTCGCTATCCCTTGAGAAAGAGGCGTTGCGGGCTCAATTGACTTTTACGTAAATGTGGTGCGAGGCTTGCGCGGGGTTTCATGCCGAGTCCGGCTTGGAACGGGGTTGATCGGAATGCGTTGGAAATCCCGGGCGACCGGGCGTTTTCCGATGTTCCGACATTTGGAGCAAAGATGCGGGAATATTATTCGATCACCGAACTGACCCGCGAATTCGACGTGTCGACGCGGACGCTGCGCTTCTACGAGGATGAGGGGCTGGTGCAACCGGTCCGGCGGGGCCGCACAAGGCTGTTTCGCCCATCTGACCGGCATCTGATCCGCCAGATCATGCGCGGGAAACGGCTCGGCTTCTCGATCAACGAGATCCGCGAAATCATCCAGATGTATAAGGAACCGCCCGGCGAGGTCGGTCAACTCAAGCTGATGATCAAGCGCATCGAGGAAAAGCGCGAGGATCTCAGGCAGAAGCGCCGCGATCTCGAGGAGACGCTGGCGGAGCTCGACCAGGCTGAGGAGTCTTGCGTCGAGCGGCTGGTGGAGCTGGGGGTTAATACCTGAGCGGACCGTCGAGCGTTTGCGCGCCCGTCGCAAACGTTCGCGATTAGCGGAGGCCTTCCACACTTCGTCATTCTAGGGCGAAGCAGGAGCGAAGCTCCGTCGCGGAGACCCTAGAATCCATTCCGTGACATCGGTCGTGGAGTGCAGCGGTAGCGAATTCTGGACCATAGCAACGCTCTGGAGTCGCGGCATGGATCCTCGGGTCTGTGCTGCGTCGCTACGCTCCTTGCTCCGCTCGTGGATGACGAAGAAACGGATGCGCCAGCTAATCGCCAAGGTATACACCCCTGCCACGCCGCCTCAGATCCAGCGCCTGACCCGCTTCGCATAGTCGCGGTACTTCTTGCCGAATTTGGCGAACAGCACCTTCTCCTCGCTCTCGATGGCGACCTTCTGCGTTGCAAATGCCGCGATCAAAGCCAGCGGCAGGAACCATACGATCCCCGAGACGAAGGCGACGCCGATCAAAAGCAGCGTGTTGGCCAGATACATCGGGTTGCGCGTCACGCCGAACGGGCCGGACGTCACCAGATGATCCGGCGCGCCATTGGGGTTCATCGTCGTTTTGGCCCCGATCATGGTGCGGATAGCGGTGAACCAGAGGGCTGCGACGGCAAACAGCACCACAAAGCCGGCGGCAAACAAAAGGTCGCCCAAGAGGTCGCCGATCCAGGGCAGGGGATAGAACAGGCCGAGCGCGATGCTGATGGCAATGGCGGCGATGTAGATCAGCGGCGGCCATGGGATCAGCCGTGGTCTCGGTAGATCGGGTTTTGCCAGCCCGGGTTTTGTGAGCTTGTCGGTCATTGTTGCCCTCCCTGCGTCATCGGACTCTCCTCCGTCCTTGCGGTGCAGATGCCGGCGAGTTCACCGAGATGCGCTTTGAACTCCGGGGTCTGGTCGCCATTGTAGAGCCGGTCGAATGCCGCTTCGCTTTGCAGCGTGTCCAGCATGCACACACAATAGCTGGTGCAGAACTCCGTGTCGCGCTGCTGTTCGCAGGATACCTGGCATTCCTTGAGGAAGATCACTTCCCTTGTTTCGACGGGCGCCGGCGCAATCTGCGAGAACAGCCAGACGCAGCCGAACAGCAGCGGCTGGTGAATCAGGTAGAAAGCCAGGCTGTGGCGGCCGATGAAGGTGAGCGGCCTGGTCCAGCTTCCCGATCCCAGCGTGGCCAGCCGCGCCAGCAGGCCGGTGGTGGACGCAAACTTTGCCGCGGCGATGCCGAGAAGCACGGCGCCGAACCAGGGAAACAGCGGCACGTAATCGTTGGAGCGCGGGTTGATCGCCGACAGGCCGACCCACCACAGCGCCGGATGATCGAAGGCTTCGGATCGGAAATAGATCGGCCCGGCGATCACCACCGCCGCCACGACAAGCGTCAGCAAGGACGGCAGCCGCAAGAACAAAAGGCCGAGCAGGCTGGCCAGCGCGATCTGATGCAGGATGCCGAAGAAGATGAAGCTGTCCGGCGTGATGAAGTACGTGACCGCCGATATGGCGGCGGCCGCGACGGCGACCATGGCAAAACGTTTCCAGAAGCCGGTCCAGCGGATCTGCCTGCCATGAGCGAGAAACAGGCTGACGCCGACCAGGAACAGGAAGGTCGAGGCGATGCAGCGCGCATAGATCTTCCACCAGCCGACGGCGGTGAGGCCGGGGTCGGTGTAGTGGAAATTTTCGAGATCCCAGGTGAAGTGGTAGCTCGCCATGGCGATCAGCGCGATACCGCGTACGACATCGATGGCGACGATACGCTTCGGTTGATCTCGCTTCAGTTGATCTCCAGGGGGTGCGGTATGGATGCTCATGGTCTCGCGATCTGATTCAGCCCCAAAGACGACTATCACGGTTGCACCGGACAAAAGAAGGCCGCCCTCTACGCTCCGGGTCGCGCCGTGCGGCTGCATCGGGCGGCGCTTTAGGCCAGAGCCGGAAAGCCTTTGGCCGAATTCGCTTTTTGCCAGGAAGGGGTCGGTTTCCTGTTACCGGCGGAGGAAGCGCCAGCGCAGATTTGGGCTGCGAGCCTGATTTGGGGATCAAATGTCCACCCATGTGCGCCATCCGATCTGGCTGCCAGCCCTGCGTCCGGCGGATGCGCGCACCTTTGCCTCGCTCTATGCGGTCGAATCCTTCGCCCGTGCCACGGTGTCGAGCGTCATCCCGATCCAGGCTTATGAGATTCTGCACAACGAGCAGATCGTCTCGATCCTCTACACCATCGTGGCGCTGCTCGGCCTGTCGGTGACCTTGTTCATGCCGATGCTGATCCGCAGGTTTGACCGGTGCTGGGTCTATACCGCCGGCGCCTGCCTGCTGGCGATGGGCTCGCTGTTCTTCGTCACCCACACGCTTGCCGGGCAACTGGCAGGCATGCTGTGCCGCGTGATGGGGGCGAGCGCCCTGTCGATCACGCTCAACCTCTACATCATGGACCACATCCGCAAGACCGATTTCATGCAGGCCGAATCGCTGCGCATGGCGTGGTCGATGCTGGCCTGGACCGGCGGGCCGACACTCGGCATCTTCCTCTACACACGCTACGGCATCTATGCCGCGCATGGCGCGGTCGCGGTGTTTGCGTTGGCCTTGCTGGCGCTGTTCTGGACCTACAGGCTGGGCGACAACCGGTCGATCCGGCCGGGCAAGACACGGCCGGCCAATCCGCTGGCCAATATCGGCCGCTTCGTAGCACAACCCAGGCTCAGGCTGGCCTGGCTGATCGCCTTCGGCCGCTCCTGCTTCTGGACGACGTTCTTCGTCTACGGGCCGCTGTTCATGGTGATTACCGGCGAGGGCAAGCTTGCCGGCGGCCTGCTGGTTTCGGCCGGCAATGCGCTGTTGTTCATGGCGATCTTCTGGGGCAAAGCGGGAAAACGCTTCGGCGGCCGGCGCACCATGACCTTCGCCTATTTCGCGATGTCGGCGACGCTGCTTGCGGCGGGCGCGGTCGGCACTACCGCGCCGCTGCTTACGGGCTTTTTCCTGCTCTGCGGCGCCTTCTTCACCATCGCGCTCGATGCACTGGGCTCGACCGCCTTCATGCGCTCGGTGCGGTCCTATGAGCGGGCGCAGATGGCCGCGGTCTACCGCACCTATCTCGACTTTTCCGAGCTGACGCCGCCGCTGGTCTATTCGGTGGTGCTGGCGTTTTTCGGCCTCGGCTCGGTGTTCGTGACGCTGGGCATTCTGGCCGCTGTTTGCGGCTTTATCACCTGGCGCTATCTGCCGAAGTCGCTTTAGTCGCCGATCAGGCGGTTGCCTCAAGCGCTGCATGCCGCTCGCGCACCCAGTTGTGGAAGCGGTGCAGATCGTACTCCTCCGGCATCAGCACGCCGGCCGCGTGACGCATGGAGCGCAGGCCTTTCTGGTTGATCTCGCAGATCGCGGCATCCTCCTCCAGCACCTGGGTGCCGAAGGCGACGACATTGTCGATGTCCGTCTCAGCCAGCGCCTCGGGCGCGAACAGCCATTCGGCGGTGAGTTCGGTCTGTTCGGGACCGAGCGGCATCAGTCGCACCGTCCTGACATAATCGACATGGCCGACGATGAACATCGAGGGCAGGCTGGTGGCATAGGTCTGTCCGGCCGCACGCTCGGCTGGCGTCAGGCCCGGGAAGACCGGGCCATGGGCATGTCCGTCGCGCGACCAGGTCTCGGCGCCGGCGCGCAGGCCACCCGAAAACTCCGGTGCGTCATTGTCGGCATGGCGGACCCAGTCGGGGTCGTCGTGCCGGCTCATCAGGCCGCGGCCGTATATCGGCACCAGCCGAGACAGGTCCTTGTGGACGCCTGGGCAATGCAGGCACTCGTTGAAGTTCTCCCAGAAGATTTTCCAGTTGCAGTTCATCACCTTGCGCAGGACATGGCCTGATACCAGCGTTTCCAGCGGCCAGTTGGCGAGGTCGCCGGATGCGGGATCGAAGGAGGTCTCGGCGGAGCCGGCCGTCGCCTGCTGAAGGTTCACAAAGACAAAGCCGCGCCACACCGACAGCGCCACCCGGTAGAGCGGATGATCTGCCTTGTCGAAACCATCTGGCAGCGATTTCGAGGGAACGCGCACGAGATCGCCGCGCAGCGAGTAGGACCAGGCATGGTAGGGGCAAGTGATGAGCCGCGCTTTCAGCCGGCCCTCGCTTTCCTGGCAAAGCTGCGAGCCGCGATGCCGGCAGGTGTTGTGGAAGGCGCGCAACTCGCCGGTGTCGTCGCGCAGCACGACGATTTCCTGCGTGCCGGCGCGGAATGTCCTGAATGCCAAAGGCTGGGCAAGATCGGCCTCGCGGCAGACGAGCAGCCAGCTTTTGTACCAGATGGCCTCGAGATCGCGCTGGTAAGCCTCGCTATCCCAATAGGCCGATGACGGTAGCGTCGGTTCGGCCCGGCTCAGGCCGTTATAGGGGTCGCGCTCGCTCGGGTTGGGATGCATGGCTGGCTTCCTATGAAGCGTCAGCCGACACCCCGGCAAATCGTTTGTCAATCAGAGTGCCGCATTGCCGGTTGCAGGCGCGGCGCATAATCATGTCGTGGACATGGGACATTCGGAATTGGGGGGATTCGGACGTGGCCGCACGACAGATGTCGCTTACGCCGGAGCTGGTCGCGCGCTGCTGGCGCGAGATCAGGGACCCCGGGCCTGATCCGGACGCGATGCATCTCGATGAAGCCGACTATGACGCGCTTCTGGATGAATTGCAGGTCGAACTCCCGGATAGCGAACCGCTATGGCTGTTCGGCTATGGATCGCTGATCTGGAAACCGGAAATAGATTATGTCGAGGACCGCGTTGCGCTGGCGCGCGGCTGGCATCGGTCCTTTTGCATGAACATGACGCGCTGGCGCGGCACCAAGGTCAGCCCCGGCCTGATGATGGCGCTGGACCGTGGCGGACAATGCAAGGGCGTCGCCTTTCGGCTGACCGACAATAACCGGCGCGAGCAGTTGGGCCGGCTTTTCCGGCGCGAAGTCACGCTGAAGCCGACAAGCTACCGGCCGCGCATGCTGAAGCTTGCAAGCGAGGCCGGACCGCTCAGGGCATTGGCCTTCGTGATCAACCGCAACGGCCTGACCTATTCCGGCCCGCTCGACGAAGGCAAGATCGTCGAAAGGCTGGCCACGTCCTGCGGGCACTGGGGATCGGGCGCCGACTATCTCTACAACACGGTGAAAAACCTTGAAGAGCGCGGCATTCACGATCGCCATCTGTGGCGGCTGCAGCGGCTGGTTGCCGAGCGGATCACCGCGTTGAACCCGTAACGCCGCATGGCGCATTCGCGCTGTTGGCCGGCGGAATTTGGTTTGCCGGATGCGGCCGTTTCAGCCTATAGTCATGCATGTCGTCGGTTCCGTTAGGGACCAAGAGGGAATGCGGTGAGGGCTGACTTGTTGCCCAATGCCGTGGCTGCCCCCGCAACTGTGTGCGGTAGTCCTCTCCAAGCCACTGAGGATTTTTCCTCGGGAAGGTGGGGAAGGGCGCTGATCCGCGAGCCAGGAGACCTGCCGGCGACAGGGAACTGACTTCGATGCCCTCGGGTGGAGGGCGAAAGGACAAGATATGAATACCGCTTCCGTCTCCCTCGGCGCATCCGTCTCCTCGCAGTCGCGCTTCATGCAGCTCGTGCTTAGCGCGTTTCTGGGCATTTTCGTCGTCGGCGTTGTCGGTTTCTCGCATATCGATGCGGTCCACAATGCGGCGCACGACTATCGCCATTCGATGGCGTTTCCCTGCCACTGACGAGGATCTGACATCATGAACCTGTTTCGCAACGTCGTGTTCATCGCGGCGATCGCAGGGCTCGTGGCGGGTGTCGCTCTCGCCTGCATGCAGGCCTACGCCACCGTGCCGCTGATCCTCAAGGCGGAGGTCTACGAAAAGGCTGGTGGCGGCCATGAGCATCAGCATGCCGCGGCGCCCGCCGCCAACGCTGCGGACACCGATGCCATGAGCACCGCCGCGCCGGCGGAAAATGCGGTGAGCAGCGCAGCACCGGCTGAAGCAGCCGCGCCGGCGGAGGACGAAGGCTGGGCGCCGGCCGACGGCTTCGAGCGTTTCGCCTTCAGTGTCGTCGCCAATATCGTCACCGGCATCGGCTTCGCGCTGGTCCTGGTGGCGGTTTCCGAGTTCGCCGGCGGCATCGGCAGCTGGCGCCAGGGCGTGTTCTGGGGCTTGGCCGGCTTTGCCGTGTTCACGCTGGCGCCGGGCCTCGGCCTGCCGCCGGAACTGCCGGCAATGCCGGCGGCCGATCTCATACAGCGCCAGATCTGGTGGTGGGCAACGGTGATGGCAACCGCGATCGGTCTTGCCCTTATCACCTTCCGCACGTCGGCGCCCCTGACCGTGCTCGCCGTCGTCCTGATCGTCGCCCCGCATATTGTCGGCGCGCCGCAGCCTGACAGTTTCGTAACGCCGATCCCGGAGGGCCTGCATCATCAGTTCGTGGTGGCGGTGACGCTGACCAATCTGGTGTTCTGGCTGGTGCTCGGCGCAGTTGTCGGCATAGTGCGCGCGCGCTTCACCGGCACCGCGACCAGCCTGCGCGACAGCTTTGCCTGATCGCAGTTTGACCTTCATCATCGGCGGTGCGCGCTCCGGCAAGAGCGCGCATGCCGAAACTTTGGCAACGGCGTTGCCGCCCCCATGGGCCTATATCGCCACCGCGCAAGCCTATGACGGCGAAATGCGCGAGCGCATCGCGCAGCACCGCTCGCGCCGCGGCGAGGGATGGGCGACCATCGATGCCCCGCTTGATCTTGCCGGTGCGCTCGAGGCATTGCCGGACAACCAGCCGGTGCTTGTCGACTGCCTGACGCTTTGGCTAACCAATCATATGCTGGCCGATCATGATCTGGAGGGGGAGTGCCGGCGGCTGGCCGATGTGCTTTCGCGGCCGCGCGGACCGTGGTTCGTGGTCTCCAACGAAGTCGGACAAGGCATCGTGCCCGACAATGCGCTGGCACGCCGGTTCCGCGATGCCGCCGGCCGGCTCAACCAGCAGATCGCGGTCGTAGCTGATATGGTGCTTCTGATGGTGGCGGGGCTGCCGCTCAAGGTGAAATGAGATGACCGATATCGACACAAAAGACGAAGAGCGCCATCGCGCCAAGATGGCCAAGCGCAAGGCGGTGCAGGACGCCGAGGTCGCGGAAAAGACGGTCGAGAAGGGGCTGCTGATCGTCAACACCGGACCCGGCAAGGGCAAGACCACGGCTGCCTTCGGGCTGGCGCTGCGCATGCTCGGCTATGGCAAGCGCGTCGGAATGGTCCAGTTCATCAAGGGCAAATGGCACACCGGCGAGAAGGATGCCTTCGCGGCGTTTGGCGACCGCGTCGTCTGGCACACGATGGGCGAGGGTTTCACCTGGGAGACGCAGGATCTGAAGCGCGACATTAAGGCGGCCGAAGCCGCCTGGGCCAAGGCGCTGGAACTGATCGCCGATCCCTCGATCAGCCTCGTCGTCCTCGATGAGCTCAACATTGCGCTGCGCTACGACTATCTCGATCTCGACAAGGTG
Source organism: Mesorhizobium sp. M0052 (assembly GCF_040323255.1). Taxonomy (NCBI): domain Bacteria; kingdom Pseudomonadati; phylum Pseudomonadota; class Alphaproteobacteria; order Hyphomicrobiales; family Phyllobacteriaceae; genus Mesorhizobium; species Mesorhizobium sp. M0052. Next base: position 86,842 of record NZ_JAMYUS010000008.1, read on the forward strand.
GTCGCGGCGCTGAAGGCGCGGCGCGAAGGCCTGCATGTCGTCGTCACCGGCCGCAATGCCAAGCCGGCGCTGGTCGAGGCGGCCGACCTCGTCACCGAGATGGGCGTGACCAAACACCATTTTTCCGCAGGCGTTAAGGCGCAGCAGGGAATCGAGTTTTGAGGGTCTAACTTCGGGAGATGACCGTTGGAACAAGCGGTAATTGTCTATCTTCTTCTGAGCGGCGGTCAGTTCGGGGCGCCGGAAGAGCGGCAATCGGTCCAAGTTCTGGAGGATCGGTTGGAACAAGCTGTTTCGAATGCGCATGTCGGCGAATTTGATGGCGACGAGTTTGGCGAGGGCAAATGCACCCTCTATCTGTACGGGCCAGACGCCGAGAAGCTTTTCCTTGTGATTGAGCCTGTGCTGAAATCCTCGGCAGTGGCCGCCGGCGGTTACGCGATCAAAAGATTTGGCGCGGCGGTGGATTCAAACGCCAAGGAAGTCCGTGTCTCTTGGTGAGTCAGGCGGCGCATCTACTGCGAGATCAAAACATCCAGGTAGATGACGACCGCGGAGAGCAATCCAAACAGCGCGATCAGCAGATAGTCTGCTATCTGGTAAAGTTTCAGCGCCCGCCGGATGTCGGTGCTGTCGGCCTCGCGGCGGCCGCCTTCGCCCATATAGGCGTCCTCGATGATGACGCCGCCATAGCTGCGCGGGCCGGCGAGCGACAGGCCGAGTGCGCCGGCCATTGCCGCTTCCGGCCAGCCGGCATTGGACGAGCGGTGCTTTTTGGCGTCGCGCCGCACTGCTTGCCAGGCGTTGCGGGGATCGGCGCCGTCAACGAGAAAGGCGGCGGCAACGATCAGCAACGCGGTCAGCCGGGACGCCGGCAGGTTGATCCAGTCGTCGAAGAGTGCTGCCGCGCGGCCGAAGGCCTCGTGGTGCGGGGTGCGGTGGCCGATCATCGAATCGGCGGTGTTGGCGGCCTTGTAGGCCACGCCGCCGGCCAGACCGCAGACACCTGTCCAGAAGGCGGGCGCAACGATGCCGTCGGAGAAATTCTCGGCCAGGCTTTCGATGGCGGCGCGGCTGACGCCGGCATGGTCGAGCTTCTCTGGATCGCGACCGACGATGCGCGCAACCGCAATGCGGCCGAGCGCCAGCCCGCCGGTATCCAGCGAATCGGCCACCGCCTCGACATGTTCGGTAAGGCTCTTTTGCGACAGCAGCGACGAGGCCAGGATTGCCGTGATGATCATGCCGGCAGGAAAGACCTGCCAGAGCAGGATTTGCACGATGAAGGCGATTGCCGCCGGCACCAGCACGATCACCAGCAGCGCCTGCACGCCGCGGCGGCGACGCAGCGCGTCGGAATCAGTGTCGCGGTTGAGCCTGAGGTCGAGAAAGGCTATCAGCCTGCCGAACCAGGTGACGGGATGGCCGACGGCACGGAACAGCCAGTCCGGGTAACCCAGGATGCGTTCGATGGCCAGCGACAGGAAAGCGATCAGGATCGACATGAAGCTTTCTGATGGAGCGATTACTGTGGTGGATCACGGTGGATCCCTTGGCCGGGCGAAGGCGCTCTTCCCTCACGCGCCACAACCTTTCGTCGATCTCTCGACAGGTATCAATCCGCACTCCTACCCGCTTTTCGAGCTGCCCGCCACCGCCCTGTCACGATTGCCGGAGGCCGCGCGCCTGTGTGAGCTGGCCAGGGTCGCGGCCGGCGCCTATGGCGCGCCTTCGGCCGAGAATGTGGCGGTCGCCCCGGGCACGCAGATCCTGCTGCCGCGCGTCGCCTCGCTGGTCAGCCCCGGCAAGGCGCTGGTGCTCGGGCCGACCTATGCCGAGCATGCCAGGGCCGCCGCGATTGCCGGCCATGCGGTGGCGGAGGTCGACGATTTCGAGGCGCTTGCGGGAGCCGAAATTGCCATCGTCGTCAATCCCAACAATCCCGACGGGCGCGTCGTGTCGCGGGAGAGGCTGCTTCGGCTTGCCGAGACATTGCGCGCCATAGGCGGTCTGCTGGTCGTCGACGAAGCCTTCATGGATGTCGGCCCGCACGCGGAAAGCCTGGCCGGCGATGTCGGGCGGGGCGGCATCGTCGTGCTGCGCTCGTTTGGCAAGTTCTTCGGTCTCGCCGGCCTGCGGCTCGGCTTCGCACTTTCCGATGCGGTGACGGTCGAAAGGCTTGAAACGCAATTCGGCCCTTGGGCGGTCGCCGGCCCAGCGCTCGAATACGGCATCCGCGCGCTTGCCGACAGCGGCTGGCAGGCCGACATGCGGCGGCGGCTGGCGCAGGATGCGGCGCGGCTCGATGCGCTGCTTTCGCGCTTTGGCGTTGCTGTCGCCGGCGGCACGACGCTGTTTCGCTATCTCCGGCTTGCCGATGCACCGGGGCTGTTTTCGACGCTCGGTGAGCGCGGCATATTGCTCAGGCATTTTTCCGAGCGTCCCCAGGTGCTCCGCGCGGGGCTGCCTGGAAGTCAGGAGGAATGGCAGCGGCTCGAATCGGCGCTTGCCGACTGGCACGCACGGCGCGACGATGGGTCGAAGGAGATCGCGCCATGATCCATATCTGTTCGCTGGCAAAGCTTGAGGAGACGGTGGCCAAAAGCGGCGCCGAGCGCGTGCTGTCGCTGCTCGCTGCCGGCACCGAGGTGACGCGGCCGGCCTCAATCGTGAGGGAAAACCACCTGCATCTGGTCATGCACGACATCGCGGTGGCGCAGGACGGCATGACCATGCCCGGCGAAGGCCATGTGCGCAATCTGCTCGATTTCGCCCGGAAATGGGACCGCGCCAAACCCATGGTCGTCCATTGCTATGCCGGCATCAGCCGCTCGACCGCCTCGGCCTATATCATTGCGGCGGCGCTCGCCCCGAAGCGCGACGAAGTCGAACTTGCGCAGACATTGCGGAAGCTTTCGCCCTCGGCGACACCCAATCCACGGTTGATCGCCGTCGCGGATGCTCTTCTCTCACGACAAGGCCGCATGATCGAAGCGATCGAGGCGATCGGACGCGGCGCCGATGCTTTTGAGGGTACGCCTTTCGTGTTGAAGATCGACGGCTAAGGCGGCCCGCTATGCCAGCCAGTCGGCAAGCTTCGCCTTGCGCACATCCTTCAACAGGGTGATGAAGCCGTCGGCCTGATGCTCCGCCGTCAGTCGGCCTTTCTCGGCCGTGGCAATGCTGGCATCGCCGACCACGCCGTTGGGGTTGAGATCCCCAGCGATCCAGGCGAAAGCGTGCGTTCCGGTGTGGCGCAGCAGCGCAAATTCGGTTTCGGCGCGGGCGACCTTGGAGGCGAAATTGTCGGCCTTGGCCATGTCGACTAACTCCGGGCGAAAATGCAGCATCAACGAGGTCTCGACGTCGCCGCCATGGATGCCATGGCGGTCTTCCAGCTCGGTGTACATGCCGGCGGGGCGGCCGAAGCGCTGCCAGCTGGTCTTCACCGCCAGCATCCTCTCACGCACGCGCAGCTCGCGCGTGACGATGCCCATGATCTCTTCATTGCCGCCATGCGAGTTGACGACGATCAGTTTCCTTACGCCTGCGCGGGCAACGGACAGGCCAAGCTCGGTCCAGGCATCGACCAGGGTGGCCGCCGGCAGGGTGAGCGTGCCCGGCGCCTGCAGATGCTCGTTCGACTTGCCGACCGTTTGGACCGGCAGGATGCGGATGTCGAGATCGCCGGGCAGGCGGGCGATGACCGTCTCCAGCATGCCGTTCATGATCGAGGTATCGGTTGATACAGGCAGATGCGGGCCGTGCTGCTCGATCGCCGCCACCGGCAGCACGGCAATCGTCGCCTCCGGATCGATCGCGGCGTATTCGGTGGTCCGGTAGTCGCCCCACCAAACGCGTCTGTTTGCAACGGTCATGTCATGCCTCTTGACTGTGAGGGAGACCTAGCGCGCCAAACGTCGCCTGTCGATCACCCGGCAGCAATCGCCTCGACCTCGACCTTGAATTCCGGCCGCGCAAAGCCTGACACGATCATCAGCGTCGAGGCGGGCGCGGGGCTGGCAAACAAGCGGTCGCGGACGTCCATATAGGGCCGCAGAAAGGCGCGGTCGGTGACATAGGCGTTGATGCGCACGATGTCGCCTAGCCCCAGCCCGGCTTCAGCCAGAATCGCCGCTATGTTTTGAAAGCAGAGCTCGGCCTGCGCGCCGGCATCCTCGGGGATCTGGTCGTCCGCCGTGATGGCGACCTGACCGGAGCACAGAACCAGCCGCTTGCCTGGCGGCACCTCGACGCCGTGGCTGTAGCGGGCGAAAGGCGGCTTGATCGACTTCGGCGCGAGGTATCTGAACATGGCAATCTCCTGTCTGCGAGACCAGCCTAAGACGTGACCGATAGTACGTTCAAGATGTGGTGCATGGCACAAGGGCGATTGTGGACAGGCGTCCAAAAAATAGGCACGATGCCTCCCGCACAGCATGACCCGTCCGGTGTTGGCAGTGACTGCCGCGCAAGCAGGCGGCCCGGGCGGTGGCATGTGTCTTGCTTCTTGGATCAATGGTGTCGAGCCCGGCGCGTGACGCTCCGGAGCCAACAAAGGGTGGTGTCGATGTACGGAAAACAGAAGATTTCAGCGCTTGCGGTCGCGCTGCTTGGAGCCGGCACGTACGGCGCGGCAGCAAACGAGAAGGTCACCTTCGGCACCAACTGGCTGGCCGAGCCCGAGCATGGCGGCTACTACCAGGCCGTCGCCGACGGCACCTACGCTGCATGTGGCCTCGACGTGACGATTTCGCAGGGAGGTCCGCAGGTCAGCGGGCGGCCGCTGCTGCTGGCCGGCAAGCTCGATTTCTACATGGGCGGCAATCTGCTGTCGGCCTTCGACGCCGTCCAGCAGGGCATCCCGATGCGCGTCGTCGCCGCCGATTTCCAGAAGGACCCTCAGGTCATCATGTCCCACCCGGGGCAGGGGCTGGACAAGTGGGAGGATTTGAAGAACGCCGACCAGTACATTCTCGGCGACGAGGGCGTCCAGACCTTCTTCCAGTGGATGGTCATCGAACTCGGTTTCGATGCCGCCAAGCGCGTGCCCTACACCTACAACACCGCTCCATTCCTGGCCAACAAGAAGTCGATCCAGCAGGGTTACGTCACCTCGGAGCCTTTTGCGGTCAAGAAGGAAGGCGGCTTCGTGCCCAACCAGTTCCTGCTCGCCGACTATGGCTGGGACACCTATTCGACGACGATCGAGGTGATGCAGGACACGATCGACAAGCGGCCGGAGGTGGTCCAGTGCTTCGTCGATGGCTCGGCCAAGGGCTGGTACAACTACCTCTACGGCGACAACAAGGCCGCCAACGAGATGATCAAGAAAGACAACCCCGACATGAGCGACGAGCAGATTGCCTTCTCGATCGAGCAGATGAAGAAGTTCGGCCTGGCCGATTCCGGCGACACCGAAAAGCTCGGCATCGGCGCCATGAACGAAGACCGGATCAAGAGCTTTTATGACAAGATGGTCAAGGCCAAGGTCACGCCCGAGGGCATCGACATCAAGAAGGCCTATACGCTGGCCTTCATCAACAAAGGTGTCGGAATCGAGCTGAAGAAGTAATCGTGAAGCTGGAAAAGATGGCGCAGGCGCCCATGACGGCATCGGGTGAAGGCCCGATGCTGCTGACGCTGCGCCATGTCGGCAAGGTGTTTTCCAATGGCGTGACTGCATTGAGCGACGTCGATCTCGCCATCCGCGAGGGCGATTTTGTCAGCCTGCTCGGGCCGTCCGGCTGCGGCAAGTCGACGGCGTTGAGGCTGATCGCGGGCCTGTCGACGCCGACATCCGGTCAACTCGACTGGGGCGGTTCGATCGACCGCGCCAATATCGGCTTCGTCTTCCAGGAACCGACGCTGCTGCCCTGGGCCGATGTCTTCGACAATGTCTGGTTGCCGCTCAGGCTGAAAGGCGTGTCGCGCGCCAAGGCGGCGCCGGTGGTGACGGAGATGCTGGAGCGGGTGCACCTGACCGGTTTCGAAAACGCCGTGCCGCGCGAGCTTTCCGGCGGCATGAAGATGCGCGTCTCGATCGCACGCGCCATGGTGACGAAGCCGCGCATTCTGTTGATGGACGAGCCGTTCGCGGCACTCGACGAGATCACCCGCTTCAAGCTCAACAACGACCTTCTGGAGCTGTGGCAGGACGAGCGCTTCACCGTCGTCTTCGTCACCCACAGCGTCTTCGAAAGCGTGTTCCTGTCAAACCGCGTCGTCGTCATGGCGGCGCGGCCGGGCCGCGTCCATGCCGAGCTTGCCATCCACGCCTCCTATCCGCGAGACGAGGTTTTCCGCACTTCGCCCGACTATGCCGCGCTCTGCCGCCAGGCCTCGGACATCCTGGTCAACGCCATCAACACATCAGCCGGACCGCACCATGACGGCCATTGACCAGAATGCCGCAACGCTCGACGCGGAAGAGGCGGGCCGCGTACGCCAGGAGCGGCTGGAGCGGATCGGCCGGTGGGTCTTGCCTTTGGCGATCATGATCCTGGCGATCTGGCTGTGGGACCGCATCTGCGTGTGGAACGCGATCCCGCAATATATTCTGCCGCGCCCCGGCGTGGTGCTGTGGACGCTCTATAGCGATGCCGGGCTCCTGTTCTCCGCGCTGCTGGTCACGTTGCGCATAACCTTTCTCAGCCTGCTGCTCGCGGTCGTCGGCGGCGTCGGACTGGCGGTGCTGTTTGCGCAATCGAAATGGGTGGAGATGTCGTTCTTTCCCTTCGCCATCGTGCTGCAGGTAACGCCGATCGTGGCGGTCTTCCCGCTCATCAACATCTATGTGGACAACCAGACGGTGAAGCTTTTGCTTTGCGCCTGGATCGTCGCGTTCTTCCCGATCCTGTCCAACACCACGCTCGGCCTCAATTCGGTCGACCGCAATCTGCGCGACATGTTCAAGCTCAACGGCGCGACGCGCTGGCAGCAATTGCGCTATCTCAGACTGCCGGCGGCCATGCCGTATTTTCTAGGAGGCTTGAAGATCGCCGGCGGTCTGTCGCTGATCGGCGCCGTGGTGGCCGAGTTCGTCGCCGGCGCGCAGGGGCAGTCGTCGGGGCTGGCGTCGCGCATCATCGAGGCCGGCTACCGCCTCAACGCGCCAAGGCTTTTCGCGGCGCTGATCCTGATCTCGCTCACCGGCATATTGATCTTCCTGGTGCTGTCGCTCGTGTCGCATCTCATCCTGCGCCGCTGGCACGAGAGCGCGCTGAAGCATGAGCGGTAGGGGGTTGGGTGACGTGATTGAGATGCTGGCGCGAAACACCCCCCTCTGGCCTGCCGGCCATCTCCCCCTCAAGGGGGGAGATTGGACGTCATCCGGGATTTCGCCAATTATCGACGTTGGAAGACGGGTGCTGTCGGAAAAGCTGCCAATCTCCCCCCTTGAGGGGGAGATGCCCGGCAGGGCAGAGGGGGGCGGTCCTTGATACCGACCTCTGGCTCGTACCATCTCACCAACGTCCGCCTTCACCGGTCGCTGACATCAGGTCTTGCCACCACTTACGATACCGACGGCTTCGCGCTGGCCGACATCGCCGTCGCCGACGGTAAGCTCTCCAGCATCGCCGCGCACAAGAAATCAAAAGCGCCAGCCACCGCCATCGACCTTGCCGGCCGCATCATCCTGCCGTGCTTCGTCGATTGCCACACCCACATCGACAAGGGCCATATCTGGCCGCGCAAACCCAATCCCGACGGCAGTTTCATGGGCGCGCTCAATGCCACCGGCGCCGACCGTGCAGCGCGCTGGAGCGCCGAGGACGTGGCGCGGCGCATGGATTTCTCTTTGCGCTCGGCCTACGCGCACGGCACCAAGGCCTTGCGCACTCATCTCGACAGCGTGCCGCCACAGGAGGAAATCTCCTGGCCGGTGTTCGAAGCGATGCGGGAGAAATGGCGCGGCCGCATCGAATTGCAGGCAGCCTGCCTGCTCGGCATCGAAGGCGTGCGCGACAGAAAGTGGTTCGAGAGGCTGGCCAAGCGTGTGGCTGCGGCCAAGGGCGTGCTCGGCGTCGTCACCTATATGGTGCCGGATCTCGAAGAGCTTCTCGACAAGGTGTTCGCCGAGGCGAACAAGCACGGGCTCGATCTCGATTTCCACGCCGACGAGACCGACGATATCGCGGCGATATCGCTGAAGAAGATCGCCGAGGCGGCACTGTGGAACGGTTTTGAGGGCAACATGCTGGTGGGACATTGCTGCTCGCTGGCGCGCCAGCCGGATCTCGACGTGCTCGACACGCTGGACAAGGTCGCCAAGGCCAAGCTTGCCGTGGTGTCGCTGCCGATGTGCAATCTCTATCTGCAGGACCGGCGCGCCGACCAGACCACGCCTCGCTGGCGCGGCGTGACGCTGCTGCACGAGATGAAGGCGAGGGGCATCCCGGTCGCGGTCGCCTCCGACAACACCCGCGATCCGTTCTATGCCTATGGCGATCTCGACATGCTGGAGGTCTACCGCATGGCGACGCGCATCCTGCATTTCGACCATCCGGTCGGCGACTGGCCGCAGACGGTGGCGGCGACGCCGGCCAAGGTGATGCGGCTCGACGGTGTCGGGACACTGACAGCCGGTGGCAGCGCCGATTTCATCGTCTTCAAAGGGCGGAGCTGGACGGAATTGCTGTCGCGGCCCGAATCGGATCGCATCGTCGTGCGCGACGGCCGAGCGATCGACAGGCAATTGCCCGACTATGCCGAGCTCGACGAACTGATGGTGGAATGATGGATGTTTCGGCGCTCAAACGCGATCTCGACGGGATAAAGCTCGACGACAATCCGGCCATCGTCCAGCAGAAGAGCCGCGACTTCTACTGGTACAGCCCGGTGCTGAAGCAGCAGCTCGACCACGTCACCGGCGACCTGATCGTGACGCCCAGGAACGAGGCCGAACTGATCCGCGTGCTTGCCGCTTGCCACCGTCATGGCGTTCCGGTGACGCCGCGCGGCAGCGGCACCGGCAATTACGGCCAGGCGATGCCGCTGTCGGGCGGCGTGGTTTTGAACCTCGCCGAGATGAACGAGATCAAGGCCATAGCGCCGGGCCGCGTCGTCACCGGGCCGGGCGCGATCCTCGCCGACATCGACAGAGCGACGCGCGCGCATTCCGGGCAGGAACTGCGGCTGTCGCCGTCGACCTACAACACCGCCTCGATCGGCGGCTTCATCGCCGGCGGCTCGGGCGGCGTTGGCTCGATCAATTTCGGCGGTCTGCGTGATTTCGGCAATGTGCTGCGCCTGCGCGTCGTCACTATGGAGGCGGAGCCGAAGGCGCTCGAACTCGCCGGCGAGGACCTGCACAAGGTCACCCACGCCTATGGCACCAACGGCATCATCACCGAGGTCGAGATGCCGCTGACTGCAGCCTATGAATGGATCGACGTGATCGTCGGCTTCGACGCTTTCATGCCGGCAGCCCGCTACGGCAACGCGCTGGCACGCCAGGACGGCATCCTGACCAAGCTGATCACGCCGATCGCCGCGCCCGTGCCGCAGCTCTATTTCAAGCGCCACCAGAAGTTCTTCCGGGACGGGCAAAGCATCTGCGTCGTCATGGTTGCCCGGCATGGGCTAGACGCGTTCCTCGCCTTCACCCGCCGCGCCGGCGGCGAAGTCATCTTCAATGCGGCGACGGCAACGGACGAAGAGAAAAAGGGCCTGCCGCCGGGCTTCGAACTGGCGTGGAACCACACCACGCTCAGGGCACTGCGGGTCGATCCCGCGATCACCTATCTGCAATCGCTCTATCCGTTTCCCAACCAGCTGGCGCTGGTGGAGAAGATGGACGCGATGTTTCCGAACGAGGTCTTTTCGCATCTCGAATTCGTGCGCCTCGACGGCAACATCACCTGCTTCGGCCTGCCGCTGGTGAAATTCACCACCGAGGCGCGGCTCAACGAAATCATCCGGCTGCATGAGGAGAACGGCTGCCCGATCTTCAACCCGCACCGCTACACGCTGGAAGAGGGCGGCATGAAGCAGACGGATGAAATCCAGCTCGCCTTCAAGCGCGAGACCGATCCGCAAGGCCTGCTCAATCCCGGCAAGATGATCGCCTGGGAAAATCCGGATTACGACTATCGCTCGGGCCGGACTTTTTTGTTCAAGGGTTTGCAGAAAGCAGAATGAGCAGAGGTTTGAGCTTGAGCACCCCCCTCTGTCCTGCCGGCACAGGCCCTACGCTGCCGCTTCGGGCGTTCGTCGTTTGGAAAGCCAAGCAATTGGCTTCCCATCGGCTTCGCCGACCACTTCTCACCCCCCGCAAGGGGGGAGATTGGCAGCCTGAACGCCGCGGCCAATCTGACACGCTGACAATTAGTGAAAGCGGTGCGGCAGTCCGATCTCCCCCCTTGCGGGGGAGATGCCCGGCAGGGCAGAGGGGGGTGCCTCGCGCCCACCTCGCAAGCATTTCCCCATGAAAGTCCTCGTCCTCTACGCACACCCGGTGGAGACCAGCTTCAATGCAGGCCTGCACCGCACGATCGTCGAGCGGCTGACGGCCGCCGGCCATGAGGTCGACGATTGCGATCTCTATGCAGAGGATTTCGACCCCAGGCTGACGCGCGGGGAGAGGCTGGATTATCATAACCAACGCAGCCCTGCGGACCCGGCCGCGCCCTATGTCGAGCGGCTGCTCAAGGCCGAGGCGCTGGTGCTGTCATATCCCGTCTGGAACTACGGCTTCCCGGCCATCCTGAAAGGCTTTTTCGACCGCGTGTTTCTGCCCGGCGTGTCGTTCAAATTGGTCGACGGCAAGGCGCAGCCTTCGCTCCACAACATCCGCAAGCTGACCGCCGTCACCACCTATGGCGGCAGCCGCTTCCGCGCCATGCTGATGGGCGATCCGCCACGCAGATTGGTCAAGCGGATGCTGCGCGCGACGATCAGGCCCGGCGCCTCGGTGTCCTACCTCGCTCATTATTCGATGAACCTGTCGACCGACGAGACGCGGGCAGCCTTCATGGCCAAGGTCGCGGCCGGGATGGATGAATTCTGATGCGCGTGCTGGTGGTCTATTGCCATCCGGTGCCCGAAAGCTTTTGCGCCGCCATCAGAGATGCCGCAGTCGATGTGCTGAAGGCACGCGGCTGGGAGGTGCGGCTGCTCGACCTCTATGCGGAGAAATTCGATCCGGTGATGGGCTGCGAAGAGCGACGCGCCTACAATGAGCGGGCGCCGGAGGATCCGGCCCTAAAACCGCATTTCGAGCATCTCGCCTGGGCTGAGGCGATCCTGTTCATCTATCCGACCTGGTGGTACGGGCTGCCGGCCATGCTGAAGGGCTGGCTCGACCGGGTCTGGGCGACCGATGTCGCCTTCAAGCTGGGCAAGGGGCGCATCACGTCGCTGATGACACATGTCACCAGGGTCGGCGTCATTACCACCTGCGGCGCGCCGACCTGGTGGAGCGTCGTCGTCGGCCAGCCCGGCCGCAAGACCTTGCTGCGCGGTATGCGCGCGCTGTGCGCCCGCCGCTGCCGGACGTTTTTCCTGGCGCACTACCTGATGGACGCCTCGACGCCAAGGACGAGGGCGGCGTTTCTGGTGAAAGTGCGGGCGAAGCTGGAGCGGTTTTGAGCTTCTTCACCCTCGCCCTTGTGGGGAGGGTCGCGCAGCAAATGCCGCAAGGCGGCATTTGCGAAGCGGGGTGGGGGGTCTCGTAGGGCGCACCCCCACCCCGGCTCGCAATCGCCGCTTCGCTCCGACTGCGAGCCGACCCTCCCGACAAGGGGGAGGGTAAAAAGGTGCTACATCCTCGTCCGTTCCGCCTTGGGATCGTACATCGGCTTCAGCGATGCTTCCGCCGCAAAACGCTCGCCGGCGATCTCGATCTCGTAGGACGAGGCCAGCACATCCGCCTCGCTCTCGCCCTGGCAGGGCACATAGCCCAGTCCGATCGCGCCGCCGAGATGGTGGCCGTAATTCCCCGATGTGATCGGGCCGACGATCTTGCCGTCGCGCAGGATCGCCTCGTTGTGGAAGAGCAGGGGTTCAGGGTCTTTCAAACGGAACTGCACCAGCCGGCGCGACAGGCCGGCTTCTTTTCTCTTCAGCACCGCATCGCGGCCGATGAACTCGCCCTTGGCGGTTTTGACCGCAAAGCCGAGGCCGGCCTCCAGCACATTGTCCTCGTCGGTGATGTCGTGGCCGAAATGCCGAAACGCCTTTTCGAGGCGACAGGAATCCAGCGTGTGCAGGCCGCAAAGTTTCAGGCCGACATCGCCGCCGGCCTCGTCGATCGCCTCGAAGACATGAGCCGCCTGGTCGGTCGAGACATAAAGTTCCCAGCCGAGTTCGCCGACATAGGTGACGCGGTGGGCACGGGCGAGGCCCATGCCGATCTCGATCTCCTGGAAGGTGCCGAATGGATTGTTGTCGTTGGAGAAATCGTTGGGGCTGACTTTCTGGATCAGCTTTCGCGCATCCGGACCCATCAGGCAGAGCACGGCCTCAGCTGCCGTGACATCGGTGATGACTACGAATTCATCCCCGACATGCCGGCGCAGCCAGGCGAGGTCGCGTTGCAGCGTCGCGCCCGGCACGACGAGGAAGTAGGCGGTCTCAGATAGCCGCGACACCGTGAGGTCGCTTTCGATACCGCCGCGCTGGTTGAGCATCTGGGTGTAGACGATCTTGCCCGGCGCCACGTCCATATCGTTGGCGCACAGCCTTTGCAGGAAGGCACAGGCGTCGCGGCCTTCGACACGGATCTTGCCGAACGAGGTCATGTCGAACAGGCCGACCTTGTTGCGGACCGCCAGGTGCTCCTCGCGCTGGTTGTCGAACCAGTTCTGCCGCTTCCAGGAATAGCGGTATTCGCGCTCCTGCCCCTCTCGCGCAAACCAGTTGGCGCGCTCCCAGCCGGCGACTTCGCCGAACACGGCGCCGCGCGCCTTCAGGTGTTCGTGCAGGGGCGAGCGCCTGACATTTCTGGACGTTGCCATCTGCCGGTAGGGGAAGTGATCCGCATAGAGCAGGCCGAGTGTTTCGGAGACACGCTCCTTGAGATACCTACGGTTCTTCTGGAATGGCTGGGCGCGGCGGATGTCGACTTCCCAGAGGTCGAAGGGCGCTTCGCCGTCATTGATCCACTGCGCCAGCGCCATGCCGGCGCCGCCGGACGAGACGATGCCGATGGAATTGTAGCCGGTCGCCATCCAGTAGCCCGACAGCTCCGGCGCTTCGCCGAGATAGTAGCGGTCGTCGGGGGTAAAGCTTTCGGGGCCGTTGAAGAAGGTGTGAATGCCGGCGGTTGCCAGCATCGGCATGCGGTTGACGCCCATTTCGAGGATCGGCTCGAAATGCTCCATGTCCTCCGGCAACTGGTCGAAGCAGAAATCCTCGCTTATGCCGTCCATGCCCCAGGGCTTGGCCACAGGCTCGAAAGCGCCGAGCATCATCTTGCCGGCATCTTCCTTGTAGTAGGCGCATTCATCGGGAACGCGCAGCACCGGTAGACGACCGAGCCCGGGGATCGGCTCGGTGACGAGATAAAAATGTTCGCAGGCATGCAGCGGGATGGTGACGCCGTTCTGGGCGCCGAGCTCGCGCGCCCACATGCCGGCGCAGTTGACGACGATGTCGGCCTTGATCGTTCCCTGATCCTCGCCTTGCGCCCACGACACGCCGGTGACGCGACCGGCCTTGGTGTGGACCTTGGTGACCTTCACATTCTCGACGACTGTGGCGCCGCGCTGGCGGGCGCCCTTGGCCAGCGCCATGGCGATGTTGGCGGGATCGCACTGGCCGTCGAGTGGCAGATGCACGGCGCCGACCACATCGGACACGTTGATATGCGGGTACATCTCCTTGACTTCACCAGGCGAAATCTCGCGCACATCGACATCGAAGGCGCGGGCGAGCGAGGCCTGCCGGTAAATCTCGTGCTTGCGCTCCTCGGTCAGCGCCACGGTGATCGAGCCGACCTGACGCATGCCGGTGCCGACTTCGGTTTCGGCCTCCAGTTTGACGTAGAGGTCGGCCGAATATTTCGCCAGCCGCGTCATGTTCTGCGAGCCGCGCAGCTGGCCGATCAGGCCGGCGGCGTGCCAGGTCGTCCCCGAGGTCAGCTGCTTGCGTTCCAGCAGCACGATGTCGGTCCAGCCGAGCTTGGCCAGGTGGTAGGCGACCGAACAGCCGGAGACACCGCCGCCGATAATAACCGCGCGGGCCTTGGTGGGAATGCTTCTGGTCATGCGGCCTCGCGGCGATAGCCGGATGCGAAGCGGCGCAGGCGTTTTGCGGCTTCCTGAAGCACCGGTTCCGGTTGGCAAAGGCTGATGCGGATGTGGCCGGCAGCGGCCTTGCCGAAGCTGGAACCCGGCATGACGCCGACACTCTCCTGGTCGAGAAAGGCCCAGGCGAATTTCTCGTCGTCGGGCTCGACGGCGGTGATGTCGAGCATGACATACATGCCGCCCTCCGAGCCGTGCACGCTGATATTGTTCATGCCGCGCACGGCGTCGAGCAGGACGGTGCGGCGCGCCGCATAGCGCTCGGCGATTTCCTTGACGCCATAGCGGTTCTCCAGCGCCTCGGCGCAGGCGATCGAGATGAAGGCCGGCAGGCCGTAGGTCGTCACCAGATTGAGATTGGTCAACAGCGTAATCATCTGCGTCGGGCCGGTCAGCCAGCCCATGCGCCAGCCGGTCATGCCGTGGCTCTTGGACATCGAATTGATGACCAGCGTGCGCTCGGCCATGCCGGGCAGGCCGCGCGGCGAGATGTGCTCGCCGCCGCCGAGCGTCCAGTAGACCTCGTCCGACAGCAGCCAGAGATCGTGCTCGCGGCAGATCTCGGCCAGCTCTTCCAGACGCTCACGCGAATAGACGGCGCCGGTCGGGTTGTTCGGCGTGTTGATCAAAATGGCGCGCGTGTTGGGCTTGAGCGCCGCGCGGATCATCTCGGCGTGCGGCTGGAAACCGTCTTCGGCCGGTGTCTCGACGACGGTGAAGCTGGCGCCGGCGGCGCTGAACGTGTTGGGATAAGTCGCGTAGTAGGGCGCCACCACGATAGCGTGGTCGCCCTGGTCGAGAACGGCCTGCACGGCCGCGTAAAGGGCAGCCTGGCCGCCCGGCGTGGCGATGACTTGGTCAGGTGCCGTCTCGACCCCGGTGCAAGCGGTCGAGGCCGCCGCCATCGCCCTGCGAAGGCGCGGAACGCCGGACAGCGGGGTGTAGTGATGGTTGCTGCCGCGAACCGCCGTCACGCAGGCTTCGATCGTCTGGCTCGGCGTATCGAAATCATGGTCGCCGACCGACAGCATGATGATGTCCTGGCCGGCCTCCTTGCGGGCCCAGGCCTCGGTGTGGACCTCCCAGCCATCCTTGCCCGAAGGCACGATGCCGGAAATGCGCGATGACGGTCTTGGCATCAGGATACTCCCGAGATTTCGTAGCCGGCCTGTTCCAGCTGGTCGCGCAACGCGGCGATGTGGGCAGGGCCGACTTCGCAGCAGCCGCCGACGATGGTGGCGCCAGCGGCGACCCAGCCTAGCGCCTGGTCGGCATAGGCATCCGGATCAAGGTCGTGGCGTGCGTGCAGCACTTCCACCGTTCCGCCATGCTTGAGCGCTTCGACAGAGGTGAAGCCATTGGCATAGGCGCCGACCGGGCCGCCGAGAGCAATCAATTCGGGCAGTGCCGCGGCGATAGCTTCTGGCCGGCAGCAATTCACCAGGCGCGCTGCAACCGTCAGGCCGTCGAGGGCGTCCGCCGCTGCCGCTATTGTTTCGCCGCTGCGCAGCCGCGGCGCGCCGTGATCGGCGAGAGTCCAAGACACCCAGACAGGTTTGCCGCTTTCCGACGCAGCGGTAACGGCCGCACGGCCTTCCTCGGCCGAGGCCATGGTCTCGCACAGGAACAGGTCGACGCCATCGGCCTGCTCGGCGACGATGCGGCGATAGATGTCCAGCGTCTCCTCGAACGATATGGTCAGCGCCGGCGCATAGCTGCCGAACAGCGGTGACAGGCAGCCGGCGATCGCTGCATCGCCTGCCTCGTCGCGTGCCTGTCTTGCCAATTCGATGCCGCGCTTCTGCAAGGGCTTGAAGAGGTCTTCTGCTCCTTCCCGCGCGAGCCGCTCCGGCGTTGCCGAATAGGTGTTGATGGTGATGACGCGAGCGCCGGCCCGGATGAATTCGGCATGCAGGTCACGCACCAGATCCGGCTCGTCGATCAGCACCCTGGCCGACCAGAGCGGCGTCGGCTCGGAGCTGCTGCGGAGGACCAGTTCCTGGCCCATGCCGCCATCGGTGAGAATGACTTTCTTCATGCTCTCAGTCTTTCGTTTTTCGGATCCCACAGCGGCTCGTCTTTCTGCACGACCGCCCTGAAACGATCGCCAAAAATTTCAATCTCGATCGCGGTATCGGGTTCAGCCAGGTCGGCGCGCAGCATGCCGAGCGCGATCGATTTGTCGATGCGATGCCCCCAGCCGCCGGACGTCGTCTCGCCGACGATCTTGCCTTCATGCCAGAGCGTCGACACGGACGGCGCGTCGCAATCGCCTGGGTTTTCGACCACCAGCGTGACGAAGCGCTTCTTCACGCCTTGCTGCTTTTCGTTCTGCAGGGCTGCCTTGCCGCGGAAGTCGGGCTTGTCCCATTTGACGAAGCGCTCGAGCCCGCCCTGCAGGAACGTATAGTCGGTCGACAGGTCGCCCTTCCAGGTCCGGTAGCCCTTTTCGAGGCGCAGCGAATCCAGCGCGTACATGCCGAACGGTTTCAGACCGTGTTTTTGTCCCGCCGTCCAGACGGCGTCGAAGATGGCGGCGGTGTCTCCCACCTTGGTGTGGATTTCCCAGCCGAGTTCGCCGGCGAAGGATACCCGCACCAGCTTCGCCCAGCGGCCGGCGATGGTGGTTTCCTGATGCGTCAGCCAGGGCAGCGAGAGATCCGCGCCACAGACATCGGCCAGGATCCTGCGCGAATTGGGGCCGGCGAGGATTTGCGTCGAATAGTCTTCGGTCCTGTCGGTGAGGGTGAAGGCTGCGTCCTTCGGCAGGCGCGACTTCAGCCATTCGAAATCGTGCCACTGCGCTACCGCCGCGGTGATCAGAGTCATCTGCTCTTCGCCATGGCGCACCACCGACATCTCGGTGACGATGCGGCCTTTGTCGTCGGCGAAATAGGCGAGGCCGATTCGGCCGGGCTTGGGCACCAGGCCGGTGACCTGCAGCGCCAGCCATTCGGCTGCGCCAGGACCTTCGAGGTTGAAGCGCGAGAAGCCGGGCAGGTCCAGAATGCCGGCGGCGTCGCGCACCGCCAGGCATTCTTCGCGCACGCGGTGCTGCCACGGCCCGTCGCGGCGGAAGGTGAGTGTTGCTTCTTCCGACGTGTCGTCACCGGGTTGCGCATACCAGGTGGCACGCTCCCAGCCATTATAGGCGTCGAACTGGGCGCCGAGCGCCTTGATGCGATCGTGGATCGGCGACAGCTTGCGGTCGCGCCCGGCCGGCCAGGCATGCCGCGGAAACTGGATGGCGTATTCGTTGCCGTAGATCTCCATGCCCTTGGCGACGCTATAGTCGGGGGCGGCCGCAAAGCTGGTGAAGCGGCGCGGATCGCAGGACCACATGTCCCATTCGGTCTGGCCCTCGGTGATCCACTCGGCCAGCACCTTGCCGGCGCCGCCGCCCTGGGCGATGCCGAAGGTGAAGACACAGGCCTCGAACGCGTTGGGAACGCCGGGCATCGGACCGATCAGCGGATTGCCGTCCGGCGCGTAAGGGATCGGCCCGTTGATCACCTTGGACAGGCCGGCAGTGCCCAGGATCGGCACGCGGGCTACGGCATCGGCAAGGTAGTGCTCGAGACGGTCGAGATCGTCAGGGAAGAGCTGGAAGGAAAAGTCCTCCGGCATCGGGTCGTTGTGGGTTGCCCAATGCGCGCGGCAATTGCGCTCATAGGGACCGAGATTCATGCCGTTCTTTTCCTGGCGCAGATAGTAGGAGGTGTCGACGTCGCGCAGCAGCGGCAGCTTCTTGCCCTGCTCCTTCGACCACGCCACCAGTTCGGGTATCTCCTCGAACAAGATGTACTGATGGCTCATCACCATCATCGGGACGTCGCGGCCGAACATTTTGCCGACTTCGGCGGCACGGTAGCCGGCGGCATTGACGACGATCTCGCAACGGATCTCGCCTTGCGGCGTCTCGACAACCCATTCGTCGTTGTCGCGACGCACACCTGACACCGGACAGAAGCGGACGATCTTGGCGCCCATGTCGCGCGCACCCTTGGCCAGTGCCTGCGTCAGCTGCGCGGGGTCGATGTCGCCGTCGTTTGGATCGTAGAGCGCACCTTTGAGGTCATGCGTCTCGATGAAGGGATAGCGGCGCTTGATCTCGTCGGGGCCGACAATGTCGATGTCCATGCCCTGGTAGCGGCCCATGCCCTTGGCGCGCTGGAACTCCTGCATGCGCTCCTTGGTGTGGGCGAGCCGCAGCGAGCCGGTAACGTGGTAGTTCATGGGATAGTCGACGGCATCAGCCAAGCCGCGATAGAGCTCGGTCGAATAGCGCTGCATGTTCATCAGCGACCAGGACGACGAGAAGGTCGGCACATTGCCGGCGGCATGCCAGGTCGAGCCCGATGTCAGCTCGTTCTTTTCAAGCAGCACGCAATCGGTCCAGCCCGCCTTGCAAAGGTGGTAGAGCGAGGAGGTGCCGACGACACCGCCTCCGATGATCACCACGCGTGCCGTGGTCGGCAAACCGGCCATATTCTTCTCCCAAACCTGAAGCGCGCTGCGCTTCTATCTTTTTGCTTGATGCATGTCGTTTCCCAAACCGCTGCACACTTTGGGCGACATGCATTCAATAAACAGGCGGCGAAACCACCCAGATGACCACGGCCGGCTCGCTGCCGGGATTGCGCCAGCGGTACGGCTTGCGCTCGAAGCGGAAAGAATCGCCTTCGCCGAGCCGGTGCCAGACGCCGGCTATCTCGATCTCGAAAATGCCAGAGGCGATGTAGCCGGCTTCCTCGGTCGGCCGCAGCTGCTCGCTCTTCATCTCGGCGCCCGGCGCGAAGATCGAACGCACCATCTCGAAACTACCGCCGAGATCGGGCGACAGAAGCTCCTCCACTAGGCCGGATTCGCTTGTGCCAAGCGTGCGCCGGCTGCCGGCGCGCACGATGACGCCGCGCTCCTTCTCGATAGGCACGTCGTGGCTGAAGAACAGGCTGAGCGGCACGCCGAATAAATCGGCGAAGGCCCTGAGGTCGCCGAGCGAAGGAATCGACAGGCCGCGCTCGACCTGGCTGACCCAGCCGACAGAGCGGCCAAGCTTCAGCGCGATCTCAGCCAGCGTCAGCCCACGCGCCTTGCGCAGCGCACGGATGTCGCTCGCCAGCAGGCGCTCGTCAGGTCCCTGCAATGTTTTGGGGATAGCTGGGGGCAAAACGCTCACTTGATGAAAATCTGGAAATGAATTTCATGAGAGCTCATGTCCGTGAAAAAATCAAGCGAATTTTCATAGACACACAAGATTTGCTTGCGCCATTTTGGAGGTTCATGCAAAGGCTCTGCACGAGCGGCGGGTGTGGGAATGCGGGTCGGCGACCAAGGATTGAAATCTGCGCAAGGTCTTTTCCGATAGCCGGTTCGGCTTTCGAAGTGTGCGCAAAGGGACGGCCCATGCTGGAAAAAAATGGCCTGGCAGCGCATAACGCGGCTGTTGTCGACGAGGCGATCATCTCGCGCCGTTCAGTGCGCGCCTTCCTGCCCGACATGGTCGATGACGAGACGATCCGAGCCATTCTTGGCGTCGCCGCGCGCGCGCCTTCGGGCACCAATATGCAGCCCTGGCGGGTCTATGTCGTCAAGGGCGAGGTCAAGCAGCAGATCACCGATGCCATCCTGAATTCCGGTATCCGCGCCGAAAAGGCCGATTGGGACGAGTATCGCTATTACCCCACCCAGTTCTTCGAGCCGTATCTCACCCGCCGCCGCGCCAACGGTTTCGGGCTCTATGGGGCACTCGGCATCGGCCGCCGCGAGGTCGACAAGATGCGCGCCCAGCACGACCGCAACTTCGTCTTCTTCGACGCGCCGGTCGGCATGATCTTCACCATCGACCGGCGGCTGAACCAAGGCTCGTGGATCGACTACGGAATGTTCCTGCAGAACATCATGGTGGCGGCGCGAGGCAGGGGCCTGCACACCTGCCCGCAGGCCGCCTTCGCGCCCTATCACCGGCAGATCCGGCAGGTGCTCAACATCCCCGACGAGGAGATCGTCGTCTGCGGCATGGCGCTAGGCCTCGAGGACACCTCCAAGCCCGAAAACAACTTCCGCACCGACCGCGTGCCGCTGGAAGAGTGGGTGACGTTCAGCGAATAGGGCTCGGCTAACGGCGCCTTATTCCACGTTCATCTGCGCGCCATGGCCGCTGACATGGGCGCCATCCTGCGGTGTCAGTCTGAGATAGGCGATCAGCGCGCACAACGTGATGACGCCCTCGACCACGAACAGGATGCGGAAATCGTTGGTCACCGCCGGCCTGCCGCCAGCCAGGAACGACAACAGCGCCGCCGCCAGGCCGACGCTGATCGCCACCCCCAACTGCCACAGTATGTAGTAGAGCGCGCTGAAGCGGGCGAGCTGGTCGGGCGCGATGTCGGAATAGGCGAGATTGCCGGTCGAAGCCCACTGCGCCGAGCGCAGAACGCCGAAGGCAAAGATATAGACGAGCACGATCCAGACCGGCGTTGTCGCGTCAATCAAGGCGAAGCCCGCTACCATGGCAGCAACGATCGGCGTGTTGACGACCAGCACGCGGCGAAAGCCGAAACGGTTGAGCAGGCGCGGCATGAAGACACGCATGATCAGCGAGCCGATTGCGGCGACGAAAGTCAGCGATCCCGCCTGCACCGCGCTCATGTCGAAGCCGAGCTGGAACATCAGCGGCAAAAGGAAAACGACCGAGCTCAGGCCGATCGTGTCCAGCCCACCACCGGTGAGGAATGAGATGCGAAAGGTGCGGATGTGCAGGAGTTTCAGGTCAAGCAAGGGGTTGCGGGCGCGCAGGCAGTAGAAGGAGGCAAGCGTCAGGATGACGATCGCCAGCGCCAGCTCGGCCGCGATCATGCTGCCGGCAGCGTCTTTGGCCGCAAGCGAATCCATGCCGAAGACCAGCAGGACCATGCCGCCGCCGACCAGCAGGAAGCCCGGAAAATCGAACTGCGTGCGCACCGGTTTGGTAACCGTCGGAAACAGCGAGGCGGCAAGAACGGCCGCCGCCAGCGCGAACGGCACGTTGATGAAGAAGATCCAGCGCCATGAAATGTAAGTCGTCAGCGCGCCGCCGACGAGCGGGCCGACCAGCGGTCCGGACTGGCCGGCCAGTGAGATATACATGTTGATTTTCAGCGTGCGGCTGCGCGGGAAGGTCGACAGGATGACGACCTGGCCGAGCGTCCCCATCAAGGCGCCGCCGAAGCCTTGCAGCGCGCGGGCGCCGACCAGCGTCCAGATGTCGTTGGACAATCCGCACAGCGCCGATGACGCGGCGAACACCAGCAAGGCGAAGCAGTAAACGTTGCGCAGGCCGAAGCGGTCGGCGGCCCAGCCGCCGAGCGGCATCGAGATGATCAGGCTGGCGACATAGACGGTGATCAACAGACCGAGCTGGCTCGGCGGCCGGCCGAGGCTGTCGCTGATGCCGGGCAGGGCGGTGACCACGACATTCTGGTCGAGGCTGGTCATGAACACGCCGCAGGCAACCGTCAGCGGCAGCAGGAGCAAGGCTCTGGCCGACACATCGGCGCGATCCGTGGCGCCGGCGGATAGTTCTGCGGTCATGGGGATGTTCGAACCAATCGACGATGCCGACTATGAGACGGGATCTTTTTAATCCCCTGGGCCGGTTGGGCCACGTTCCCCACCATGGGCTTCCATTGGAGCATTCTCTAGCGGCAGAACCGGCTGGCCTTGAGGCCAGAACGGCTGTCGGCCCTACTGAACCTCGTAGCCGACCTCCTCGCTGGCATGGCAGAGCGCCTTCCAGAACGAGCGGGCGAAGGAGCGGAAGACATAGATGTCGAACTGGTCGGCGCCGGTGCGCTGGATCTGCGCAAAGACGTCGTGATGGGTAGTCGAACGGCCGGAGCCCATAGGGAAGGCGGGCAGCGCAAAGTCGATGGCGAAGAATTTCGCCAGCACCCATTCGGCCTTAGGGCCGGCGATGCGGATAGCGGTGCGGCCATGCGACAGGTCGGTGATCGTGCCGATTGCCGGGGTTACGTCCCCGGCAAAACGCGCCGCCAGGCCCTCGGCATCGTCGACGACCGTGAATTTTCCAGGCGCGAAACCGAACACGGCCTTGCCGAACTTGGCAAGACCGCCGCCGGCACCGTCGGGCAAAGCGAGCCCGGTGACCTTGCCGATCGCCTCGATCAGCTGCTTTTCCGCGCCCGGCCATGCGGCCAGTTGCAGGATCGAGCCTGGCCTGATTTCGGTCAGGATGACATCGACGCCATGCTCGAAAATGCCGTGCGAACCCCGATGGAACACGGGCTCAAGCGGCGAGAGGCGCTCGGGTGATTGGCGTTCGGTTGATTGGCGCTCAGCCATGCATGCGGCTCCCGTCCGGGTCGTAGAAATGGTTGGAGACGATTTCGACCGGCCCGAACCGCTTGCGCAGCGGATCGGAGACAAACGCGCGGGTGCCATGGCGCGCCTTGCCGCCTTCGACCAGGGCCAGCGCGATGTGCTTGCCCAGCGCCGGCGAATAGCAGCAGGCGGTGATGTGGCCGATGGAATCGTGCGGATTGGCTTCGTCCAGCTCCTCGACGATGTGGGCGCCGCCATTGAACGGCCGGTTGTCGAGCGAGACCAGGCCGACCAGCTGCAGCCGCTCGGGCGCGATCAGGCCTTCGCGGTCCATCATCGCCGAGCCGATGAACGGCTTCTTCTTCGACAGCATCCAGTCGAGATGCAGGTCCCGCGCCGTGGTGCGCCCGTCGATCTCCGCGCCGGTGACATGGCCCTTTTCGATGCGCATCGTGCCCAACGCCTCCAGCCCGTAGGTGACTAGGCCGAACGGCTTGCCGGCTTCGACAAGGGCTTGCCAGACATGGGTGCCGTAGCCGGCGCCGCAATAGACCTCGAAGGCCATTTCTCCGGAGAAGGACAGCCGGCAAATCATCACCGGCACGCCTGATATCTCGCCGCGCACGATGCCCATGAAGGGCAGGGCTGTGTTGTCGACCGCAGTGCCGGTGACACAGGCGGCGAGGATGGCCCGCGCCTTCGGCCCGCCGATGGCCGCGCCAGCCCATTCGTCGGTTACCGAGGTGACATGCACTTTGAGTTCCGGCCAGATGACGTCGAGGAAATATTCCAGATGCTGCATCACCTTGCCGGCATTGGCCGTGGTGGTCGTCATCAGGAAGTCCTGTTCGCCGACCCGCCATGTGGTGCCGTCGTCG
Organism: Mesorhizobium sp. M0052; assembly: GCF_040323255.1. Classification (NCBI taxonomy): domain Bacteria; kingdom Pseudomonadati; phylum Pseudomonadota; class Alphaproteobacteria; order Hyphomicrobiales; family Phyllobacteriaceae; genus Mesorhizobium; species Mesorhizobium sp. M0052. The sequence continues at coordinate 110,291 of NZ_JAMYUS010000008.1, forward strand.
AAGGCCAGGCCATCCTCGCGCAGCATCAGGCCGTAGCGGGCCTTGCCGACGGGGAGGGTGGAAAACATGTTGGTGTAGACGCGGTCGAGGAATTCGCCGGCATCCGGCCCCTGAACGGCGATCTTGCCCAGCGTCGAAACGTCGACGATGCCGGCACTTTCGCGCGTCGCCCTGGCTTCACGGACATAGGCCTGTTCGACCGTCTCGCCGGCAAGGCCGTAGATCATTGGTCGATACCAGAGGCCAGCGGAATACATCGTTGCGCCATTGGCGAGGTGCCAGTCATGCATGGGCGTCAGGCGCTCGGGTTTCAGATCGCCGAAGCGTTCGGCGGCAAGCGAGCCGATCGACACCGCGGAATAGGGCGGGCGGAAGCGCGTCGTTCCGACTTCGGAGATCGGTTTGCCCAACGCCTCGGCCATGATGGCGAGGCCCGGAACGTTGGAGTTCTTGCCCTGGTCGGTCGCCATGCCGAGCGTGGTGTAGCGCTTCAGATGCTCGACGGAGACAAAACCTTCGCGATGCGCCAGCCGCACGTCTTCGGCAGTCACGTCATGCTGGAAGTCGACGAAGCTTTTTCCCTTGGCTTTGATCTCGAACACCGGCGCCGGATCGGGGTTTCCCGGGGCTGCTTCGACATCCGGCAAGGCTGCCGGCGCAGCCGCTCCGCCCGCGGCGGACAGGCCGGCTGCACGGCCCTCGGCAAGGGCTTCGAGCGTGGAAAAGCTGCCGTTGAAGGCGCCCGCACCAATCCATTGCTGATTTGGCCAGCGCTGTTGCGTCGGTTTTGGCGGCAGGAAGGCCTGGCGGGCAGGGTTCCATTCGGCTCTGGCACCGGCCTGGCTGGCGAGATGGATGGTCGGCGACCAGCCGCCCGACATCAGCAGGCAATTGGCATGGATGCTGCGGGCATCACCGCTGAGCGTGCCCGAGTTCATGTCGAAGCGCTGCACCTTGAGGCCGGAGAGCGCCTTGCCGCCCTCGGTGGCGACCACGGCATGGCCGGAGAGGATTTCGGCTTCGGCCTCGGTGGCGAGGCTGCGCATCTCGGCCGAAAGCTCGGGGCGCACGTCGATGATGGCGACAATAGCCGCGCCCGCCTTCCTCAGCGCCAGCGCCGAGCGATAGGCGCTGTCATTGTTGGTGAACAGCGCGACCCTGTCGCCGGGCAGCACGCCATAATCACTAACATAGCGCTCGGCGGCATGCGCCAGCATGACGCCCGGCCGGTCATTGCCGGGGAACACAAGCGGCCGCTCGAAAGAGCCGGTGGCCAGCACCACCGTTTTGGCGCGGATCGCCCAGTAGCGATGGCGAGGCTCGCCCTTGCCGGGCGTCTCCTTATGGTCGGTGACGCGCTCGAGTGCCGCCAGCGTGTTGCCGTCGTAATAGCCCCACACCGTGGTGCGCGGCAGCAGGCGGACCGTGTCATGGCCTTCGAGTTGGCTGACGGTGCGCGCCGCCCAGTCGGCGGCCGGCGCGCCGTCGATGGCCTCGCCGGACCAGTTGGCCGAGCCGCCGAAACGCGGCTCGAGTTCGGCCAGGATGACCCGCGCGCCCTGGTCGGCAGCGGCCTTGGCGGCCGACAGGCCGGCCGGGCCGGAGCCGACCACCAGCACGTCGCAAAACGCGTTCATGCGCTCGTAGCGCGAGGTGTCGGCGGCAATACCGGCGCGGCCCAGGCCGGCGGCGCGGCGGATGAAATGCTCGCAGAACATCCAGAAGTGGGTGCCTTTCAAGGGGCCGAAGACAGGGCCCATGAAGGTCTTGTAGTAGAAGCCGGCGGCCAGGATCTTGCCGCCGAGCTGGTTGACGGCGTTGATGTCCCAGGCGAGCGAGGGAAAGCGGTTCTGGCTGACGGCCATCAGCCCGTCATAGATCTCGACCATGGTTGCGGCGATGTTGGGCTCGCGCACTTCGCCGCGCAGCACCGTGACCAGCGCGTTCGGCTCCTCGACGCCGGCCGAGAGCAGGCCGCGCGGGCGGTGGTATTTGAACGAGCGGCCGAAAAGCGTCACGCCGTTGGCAAGCAGTGCCGAGGCCAGCGTGTCGCCGGCATGGCCGGTGTAGAGCGTGCCGTCGAAGGTGAAGCGGATGGTGCGCATGCGGTCGACGCGGCCGCCGGTCTCGGTGCGGCGCGGGCTCACGACTTCCCTCCGGCCTTGTGCCGGGCGGCGGCATTATGGTCGCCGCGCGCAAAACCGGTGCCGGAAATCTCATGCGTGACCGTGTTGCGCACCATCCTCAGATGGGTGCGGCAGCCGCCGGAATGCTGCCAGATCTCATTGTGGTCGCCGGCCGGGTTCAGGCGGTCGTAGACATAGGCGTTCCAGGCGTCGAGGTCCTGCGAGTTGGGCTGCGGGCGCTCGCGGTTGCCATCGCCCTGATAGGTGAACTCGATGACGTCGCGCGGGCCGCAATAGGGACAAGTGATAAGCATTTGTTTGAACCCTAATGCAGCCGGGGCGTTGCGCCCTGGCCCTTGTCGTCGATCACCAGGCCGCGATAAAAACGGTCGAGCGTGAACGGCGCGTTGAGCGCGTGCGGCTCGTTCTTGGCGATGGTGTATGCAAAGCACCAGCCCGAGGCCGGCGTCGCCTTGAAGCCGCCATAGCACCAGCCGCAATTGAGATACATGCCCGGCAGCGGGCCGGTGGTGATGATCGGCGAACCGTCCATCGACATGTCGCAGACGCCGCCCCAGGAGCGCAGCATGCGTACACGCGCAAGGCCGGGAAACAGCGCCAGCATCTCGCTCATCACCTCGTCGACGATGGGCAGATTACCGCGCTGGGCGTAGCTGTTGTAGCCGTCGATATCGCCGCCATAGACAAGGCCGCCCTTGTCGGACTGCGACATATAGAAATGGCCCATGCCGAAGGTCAGGACCGTGTTGCAGAACGGTTTCAGCGACTCTGTCACGAAGGCCTGCAGCACATGGCTCTCGATCGGCATCCTGTCGATGCCGGCAAGCTGCATCACCCGTCCGGTGCTGCCGGCAACGGCCACGGCAACTTTCTTGCCGCGGATCTCTCCGCGCGTCGTCTGCACGCCGGTGATGCGGTCGCCGTCGCGCAGGAAGCCGGTGACCTCGCAATTCTCGACGATGTCGACGCCGCGTCGGTCGGCGCCGCGGGCATAGCCCCAGGCAACCGCATCGTGACGGGCGGTGCCGGCGCGCGGCTGCATCAGGCCGCCGACGATGGGAAAGCGCGCGGAGGCCGACATGTCCAGCGCCGGGACCAGGCGCGCGATCTCGGCGGTGCTCATCAGCTCGGCATCGACGCCGAGATGGCGCATGGCGTTGCCGCGCCTGGCCAAGTCGTCGAACTGGGCCGGCGTGTGAGCCAGGTTCAGGCAGCCGCGCTGCGAGAACATGACGTTGTAGTTGAGGTCGTGCGACAGGTTCTCCCACATCTTCATCGAATGTTCGTAGAAGCGGGTGTTGGACGGCAAAAGGTAGTTGGAGCGCACCGCCGTGGTGTTGCGGCCGACATTGCCGGAACCCAGCCAGCCCTTTTCCAGCACCGCGACATTGTTGATGCCGTGCTCCTTGGCCAGATAATAGGCCGTCGACAGGCCATGACCGCCGCCACCGATGATGATGACATCATAGGAGGCCTTGGGCTCGGGCTTGCGCCAGGCCGGCTTCCAGTCCTTGTTTCCCTTGAGCGCGTTCGCGAGAAGCGAAAGGGCTGAATATTCCGCCATTCTTCATGTCATCCCTAGAGCATGATGCCGAAAAGTGTGAAGCGGTTTTCGGACGACATCATGCTCTATATCTTTAATTTCTAGAGCCGGATGATTTCAGGTCCAACAGACCTGAAGCCATCCGGCTCGGGTGCGATGCGGCAGACTATAGAGCAGGCGGCGGGCGCAAAGCCAAGATTGCGCCATGGCTTTTCGACTGGCCGACTCCCGCAAGGCGCCCAACTGCGATGACTTCGCCACGACTTGCCCCACGGGATGAGCGTCTCTATCAAGGACCGCTTTAGAAGCGGCCTTGCCGCCCTTTGAGTCGCCACCATTATGCTTTTTCGCTTCTTTCGCCTGATCCTGGTCCTCGCGCTCGTTGCCTTGGCGCCGCATTCGTTCGGCGCGATGGCGCAGGGGCTGGGCCAGGCGCCTGCCGGGCTGGTCGCCGACCAGCAGAAAATCCTGCAGGGTTTGACGACGAAAACCGACGCTCTGGAGAAGAAAGTCCAGGAGGACGGCGTCGACGACACCACCCTCGTCGAGATCCGCCTGCAGCTGGAAGAGCTGTCGCGCGCTGCGCTGAACAGCGCGCTGGCGTTCCGGTCCCGGCTGGGGGAGATCAATTCGAGGCTTGAGCAGCTTGGTGCGCCCCCGGCTGCCGGACAGCCGCCTGAACCGGATATCGTGACCGGCGAGCGCCAGGCGCTGGCGTCGGAAAAGGCGGAGATCAACGCCGTCATCGCCGGCGCGCAGAACCTGTCGATCCGCATCAATGCGCTGATCGAGAAGATCGGCAATATGCGCAGCGAGCTGTTTCGCAGCGGCCTAACCAAGCGCTATGTGCTGTCCGATGCACTGAGCCCGCAGGTGTTTTCCGACGCAAGGGACGAATACGCCAACTTCTACAGGGCGGTGTCATCGTGGCTGAGCTTTGCCTTCAAGTTCAAGTTCCAGGCGATGCTCGCGGCGACCCTCATGGCGCTTGCGTTGGCCGTGGTGCTTCTGGTCGGCGGGCGCCGCCTGTTTGGGCGCATCTTCGAGCCCGACGCGTCGGTTGAAGATCCGACATATCTCAGTCGCCTGTCGGTGGCGTTCTGGTCGACTTTGCTGCCGACGCTGGCGGTCAGCGCCTTCCTCGCCTCGACGGTGTTCCTGTACAATTATTACAATGTGCTGCGCGGCGACATAGGCGTGTTCCTCAACGCGCTGGCAGCCGTCATCGCCATAGTGTTCTGTGTCAACCGCCTGACCAATGCGGCGCTGTCGCCTAGCATGCCGAACTGGCGCCTGATCCAGGTCGAGACCGGCCCGGCGCGTTGGCTGGTGCGGCTGACGACGGCCATGGCAGTCGTCATCGGCATCAACAATTTCCTGTCGATCGTCAACGACAAGATGGGCTCGCCCCTGTCGCTGACGGTGGCCAGGAGTTTTGTCGCCACCGTGATCGTCGGGGTCATCCTGATCCTGATGGCGCTGCTGAAGCCTTACAAGGACGCCGACGGGCGCTGGCGCCGCTGGCCGGCCTGGCTGCGCTACACCTGTGTCGCGCTCGGCCTGTTCACGATTGCGGCGGCGCTGTTCGGCTATATCGGTCTTGCCATCTTCGTCTCGTTGCAGGTCGTGGTCACCGGCACCATCCTGCTTACCGCCTATATCGGCTTCCTGTCGGCGCGCGAGATCGGCGAGGAGGGTGGTTTCGCCGGCACCTCGATTGGGCGCTGGCTGAAGACCAATTCCAGCTATGAGGACACCGCGCTCGACCAGCTCGGCCTCGTCGTCAGCGTCGCCATCAACCTGATGATCGTGCTGGTGTTCCTGCCGCTGATCCTGTTGATGTGGGGCTTCCAGCCCGGCGATATCCAGGCCTGGGGCTATAAATTGGCGACAGGCGTCACCGTCGGTTCGGTGACGATTTCGGTCACCGGCATCCTCACCGGCATCGTCGTCTTCATCATCGGCTATTTCCTGACCCGCTGGTTCCAGGGCTGGCTCGACGGCTCGGTAATGGCGCGCGGCAAGGTCGATACCGGCGTGCGCAACTCGATCCGGCTGGCGGTCGGCTATGCCGGCGTCGCGCTCGCTGGGCTCGTCGGCATCTCGGCGGCGGGCATCGATCTCTCCAACCTGGCGCTTGTTGCCGGCGCACTTTCGCTGGGTATCGGCTTTGGCCTGCAGAATGTCGTGTCCAACTTCGTGTCCGGCCTGATCCTGCTCGCCGAGCGGCCGTTCAAGGTCGGCGACTGGATCGTCGCCGGCGACACATCAGGCACGGTCAAGAAGATCAGCGTGCGCGCCACCGAAATCGAGACCTTCCAGCGGCAATCGGTGATCCTGCCCAATTCGAATCTCATCAACAACGCCGTCGGCAACTGGACGCACCGCAACAAGCTCGGACGTGTGGAGATCAAGGTCGGGGTCGCCTATGGCAGCGACGTCAAGCGGGTACACGCGGTCCTGCTTGAGATTGCGCGCGGCCATGCGCTGGTGCTGAAGAACCCGGAACCCTTCGTGCTGTTCACCAATTTCGGGCCGGCAGCACTCGAGTTCGAGATCCGCGTGTTCCTGGCCGATGTGCTGAACGGCGCCATCGTTCAGAACGATATCCGCTTTGCCGTTCTCGATGCTTTTGACGCCGAGCACATAGAAATCCCCTCGACGCCGCGCGCCGAGGTCAAGGTCAAGAAGACCGACGCATGGCCGATCGACGACGACAAGATCGAGGTCGAGTTCGCCGAGAAGGAGCAGGCGGAGGCCAGAGCCGCCGCCAAGGCGAAGCGGCTGGCCAAAACTGGTCGCAAGGCCCGCAAACCCGATCCCAGCTAAGGCCCCAAGCTCCTCCCAAACCAATTGCGGCATGAATGCGGCATTCAGTTGCGGTTCAGCTTGCATCTCATATAAGCTCACATGCAAAGGCGAGAATGCCTTGCGAAATGCAACAGAGGCGGTGTGGAAACACCGATATTGCAAAATGTGGAAGTCGCTCGTCGTCGCCATCGCTCTTACCGCAGCGAGTGGCTCGGCCTTTGCCGCCAGCGCGGTCAACAAGGATGCTGAGACCCGTACGCTGATCGTGACGGAAGGCGGCGGCAAGACGGAGCTGGCGTTGGCCGCCGGCGAAACCGTGGAATTCTGCCCGAACGGCTGTTTCGTCACCTTGCCCAATGGTGACCTCGAGGCCCTGACCGGCTCGGAAACGGTCGAAATCTCGGGTGGCGTTGCCCGCATCAAGTAAGTCGGCAAGCAGATGTAGTAGAGGCCGGGCAATGCCCGGCCTTTTATTGTCCGCGGTAGCGATTGCTTAACAATGACGCGGGAAATATCGTGACGCCTACCGGCTGCAACCGTGCGTTTTAACGTTCACTACGCCGTTCCGCCGCTATACCGATGCGAAGACGCCGAAGCACGGCGCAACGGTTATGAATAGGGCAGAACGGATATGGATGCGCGGTCGGACAAGAACGCAATCCCGCTTGCGGTCGACCTCGACGGCACGCTGATTGCGACCGATCTTCTTTGGGAAGGCCTGTTCATCCTGCTCAAGAAGAATCCGCTCTATGTTTTCCTGGTTCCATTCTGGCTGGCCGCCGGCCCGGCGCGGCTGAAACAAGCGATTGCCGACCGCATCGACATCGATCCGGCCTCGCTGCCCTATCGCGAAGCGCTGCTGCAGCGGCTGCGCGCCGACCATCGCGACGGACGCAAGATCGTGCTGGCGACCGGTACGCCACGCAAGTTCGCCGAGACAATCGCCGCGCATCTGGGCGTCTTCGACTATGTGCTGGCGACCGACGGTCCCCACAACATGACCTCGGGCCGCAAGCGCGACGCGCTCATCGCCGCCTATGGCGACGGCGGTTTCGACTATGCCGGCAACAGCCGGCACGACCTCAAGGTTTTCGGAGCCGCACGCAACGCCATTGTCGTGGCGCCCGACCGCCATGCGAAGCGCTGGCAGGCCGCGCATAGCGCCGAAAGGATGCCGGCGCCGAAAAGGACATTGAAGACATTCGTCAAGATGCTGCGCGTGCATCAGTGGCTGAAGAATTCGCTGATCGCGGTGCCGATGGTGCTGTCGCATGAATACTTCAACATCAACATGATCTGGCAATGCCTGCTGGCGTTCGTCTCCTTCAGCGCCGTGGCTTCCGCCATCTACATTCTCAACGATTTCTTCGACCTTGCGCTCGACCGCAAGCATCCGACCAAACGCAACCGGCCTTTCGCCAGCGGCGCTTTGTCGATCCCGTTCGGTCTCGGCGCGATGGCGGTGCTGCTGGCGATCGGCATTGCCGCCGGGCTTCTGTTGCCGATCGAGTTCCTGGGCGTGCTCGCCGGCTATCTGGTGGTGACCACAGCCTATTCGCTGTCGTTCAAGCGCATGCTCCTGGCCGACGTACTGACGCTGGCGGGGCTATACACTGTGCGTGTGCTGGCAGGTGCTGCGGCGACCGGGGTCGAAGTCTCGTTCTGGCTGCTCGCCTTCTCGATTTTCTTCTTCCTGTCGCTGGCGCTGGTGAAGCGCTATGTCGAACTGCGCACCACAGCCATTCCGGTGGGCGAGCGCATTGCCGGTCGCGGCTACCGCATCGAAGATCAGGAGATCGTCGCCCAGGCAGGAATGGCGTCGGCCTTCTCCTCGGCGCTGGTGCTGGCGCTCTACATGGACAGCGTCGCGGTACGCGAACTCTATCCGCATCCCTGGCTGGTCTGGCCGCTGGCGCCGATCGTGCTGTATTTGACCATGCGGGTCTGGATCCTGGCGCGCCGCAACGAGATGAATGATGATCCGGTCATCTTCATCATTCGCGACTGGCGAAGCCAGATCGTCGTGGTGATCGGCGCCGCCCTTCTGGTCGCGGGAGGCTGGTAGGGCATGGCCGGCGAACGGTACCGGAGTTTTGGCCTCGCCACGCCGGCCGCAAAGCGAGCCATCGCGGCCGACGATGCCATCGCGCTGATGCGAAGCGGCAAGGCGACAAAGAACGCTCTGCTCGCCTATGGCAATGGCCGCTCCTACGGTGATTCCTGCCAGAACGGGCCAGGTGCGGTCGTGGACATGCGGCCGCTGAACCGCATCGGCGCCTTCAATGCCGAGACCGGCCTGCTCGAGGCGGAGGCCGGCGTGTTCCTCTCCGATATCATTGCGCACACTGCACCTTACGGTTTCTTTCCGACTGTCGTCCCAGGCACCCAGTTCGTCACCCTTGGCGGCGCGATCGCCAATGACGTCCATGGCAAGAACCATCACCGGCGCGGCACCTTTGGCTGCCATGTCGAGTCGTTCACGCTGCTGCGCTCGGACGGGCGGACCTACACCTGCTCGGCAACCGACAATGCAAGGCTGTTTGCGGCGACGATCGGCGGCATGGGGCTGACCGGCCTGATCCTGTCGGCCTCGATCCGGCTGATGCGGGTGCATTCGCTCGATATCGCCGAGAAGGTAACGCGGTTTGCCGATCTCGGCGAATTCTTCGAACTGGCCGAGGCCGCCGACCAGGCCAATGAATATGCCGTCGCCTGGATCGACCAGCTTGCCGGCGGCCATGGCCGCGGGCGCGGCCTGTTGTTGACAGGCAATCATGCCGAGTATGGCTCGCATGCGGCGTCTCGCGCCGGCTCCCGTTTTTCAGTGCCGTTCCAGCCGCCGTTCAATGTGCTCAACCGGCCGTTCCTCACCGCCTTCAACGCCGCCTATCGGTGGAAGAAGGGGCGCTCGCCGGGGCCGAGCCAAACCGGCTACCAGGGCTTTTTCTTTCCGCTTGATGGTGTCGGCGACTGGAATCGGCTGTATGGCCCGAAAGGTCTCTACCAGCACCAGAGCTTGGTGCCGGAAAATGTCGCGCGCCAGACCGTGCCGGCGCTGCTCGAGGCGGCGCGACGGGCCGGGCAGGGCTCTTTCCTCACCGTGTTGAAGCGCTTCGGCTCGATCCGCTCGCCGGGGCTGCTGTCTTTTCCGCGGCCAGGCTTCACGTTGACGCTGGATTTCCCCAATCGCGGCGACAGGACGCTGGCCCTGCTCAGCGAACTCGACGGCATCACGGTCGCGGCCGGCGGCGCGGTCAACCCGTACAAGGATGCGCGCATGGGCGCTGATACTTTCGCGGCCTCCTTCCCGAATTGGCAGCGGCTTGAAGCGCTGCGCGACCCGGCGTTCGTGTCCAGTTTCTGGCTGCGGACGGCGAAAAAGCTCAACGTCCGGCCAGGGCGTGTCGAGGCAGCTGAATAGGTACAATCCGAATAAGTCATGGTGAATAGATCGTAATTTCCGTGGTTTACTCAAAGCATTGTCGTGACTTCATGAAATGTTTGCAGGTTCGTAATACGACCGTTGCGAGTGGCGGGTGCAAAATATGAAATACATCGTCTTCATTCTGTTCACGGTCATGACCAATGCCGCCGCGCAGCTGATGCTGAAGCAAGGCATGATGTCACTCGGGCCGATTTCGTTCGAAGGCACCAATCCGCTGTTGAGGCTGTTGCAGGTCGTTTTCAGCCCATGGGTGTTTCTCGGCCTGTGCACCTTCGTCATCTCGATGGCTTCGCATCTCTATGTGCTGTCCAAGGTCGAGCTCAGCTTTGCGTATCCGTTCCTCAGCCTTGCCTATGTCGCGGTTGCGATCTTCGCCTATTTCATCTTCCGCGAGGACCTCAATGCCTGGCGCATTGCCGGCATCGCCTTCATCTGCGTCGGCACCGTGCTGATCGCGCAAAGCGGTCGAGACTTGGGCGGGCGCGGGCATGACGACCAAACCGCTTCCATCATCCCCAACAAGACCAGCGAGATCGTTCGATGAGACATGTTATTTTCGGCGGCGACGGCTTCGTCGGCCGTCATCTTGCCCCGAAGCTTGTGGCCGATGGTGAAGAGGTTGTCGTTGCCGACATCGTCAAGAGCGACCTGGCGCACTATCGCAACGTTCGCTTCGTCACCTGCGATGTCACGGATACGGCCTCGGTGGCCAACATCGGATTGAAGGCCGACGACATGGTCTACAACCTGTCGGCCAAAATGCTGTCGCCGATCCAGGTGCGGGCCAAGCGTCACGACTTCTTCTTTCCGGTGAATCTCCACGGCACCGAACACATCATGCAGGCGATGGACAAGGCCGGCGCGTCCAAGCTCGTCCACTACACCACGGACATGATCTACGGCCACACGGTCACCCAGCCGATGACCGAGGAGCACCCGGTCGCGCCGCTCGGCGAATATGGCTGGTCGAAGCAGAAGACCGAGGAGCTCGCCGCGGCAATGGCGCAAGCGCGGCATGTCGATCTCGCTTTTTCGACCGCGGCTGATCATCGGTCCCGGCCGGCTCGGGATCCTGGAAAAGCTGTTCAAACTGATCGACTGGAATTTTCCTGTGCCGATGATCGGCTCGGGCAAGAACCCCTATCAGTTCATCTCGGTGTTCGATTGCGCGGAAGCTGCCCGCGCGGCCTGGAAGGCAGGCGTGCCCAACCAGGCCTATAATCTGGGCTCCCTCAATCCGCCGCCGGTGAAGAAATTGCTGGGCGACCTGATCAAGCATGCCGGCTCGAAATCGCTGCTGATCCCGACGCCGGGCTGGGCGGTCAAGCGCACCCTCGACCTGCTCGATCTCATGAACATGCCGATCATGGATCCCGAACAATATCTGATCGCCGATGAGGAGTGCGTGCTCGACGTATCCAAGGCCGAGCGCCAGCTCGGCTGGGTGCCGCAATATCGCGACGAGGACATGCTGATCGCCGCCTACAGCGAATACCGCGCCAAGAAAGACGGGCTTGCCGTCACCGCAAATCATGTCCCCGCCGAATAGGTGGGACGACCAGGAGAACTCCGAAATGACCGTCATGGCCAAGCCTGAGCAGACGAACGCGCGCACCATGGTCGGCGCGCCGGCGTTGTCGCCTACCGCCATCGCCAAGCCCGACCTGATCAGCGTCGAGCAGGCGAAGGCGATGGATGTTGCGCGCATGACCGACTTGTTCAAGGCGCATCTCAATCCGGGCCAGCTGCATTTCATGAAGCTGCTCGGCTTCCACAAGATCAAGATCGAGCGTGCCGAAGGCATGTTCTACATCGACCAGAACGGCCGCAAGATTCTCGACTTCTTCGGCGGCTTCGGTTCGCTGGCCTTCGGCCACAACCATCCGCGCATCCTGGAGGCCCGGCGCAAATTCCAGGAGGAGAAGCGCCAGGAAATCGCCATCGCCTTCATGTCGCAATATGCATCGGCCCTTGCGCACAACATCGCCAAATGCTCGCCCGGCGATCTCGACATGGTGTTTCTGGGCTCGTCGGGTTCGGAAGCGATGGAAGCGGCGGTGAAGCTCGCCGAGCGCGCCGCCGGGCCTAAGAGGCCAAAAATCGTCTATGCCGAGAATTCCTTCCACGGCAAGACCAAGGGCGTGCTCGGCATTACCGATGGCCAGCTCTACCGCGCGGACTTCAAGATGGCTGAGAACACCGTTCGCATTCCGTTCGCCGATATCGAAGCGGTCGAGCGGCTGTTCCGCTCCGACCCGGAGGTCGGCGTCATCGTGCTTGAGACAATCCAGGGCGGCGGCGGCATCATCCAGGCGCCGGCCAAATACTGGCAGAAATTGCGCGTGCTCTGCGACCAGTATGGCGTGCTGTGGGTGGCGGACGAAGTGCAGTGCGGCTATGGCCGTTCGGGACGCTTCTATGCCTTCGAGCATTATGGCGTCGTGCCCGATGTGACGGCGCTGGCGAAATCGCTCGGCGCCGGCAAGGCGGCGGTCGGCGCGATGATCGCCCGGCGCGAGGTCTATATGAAGGCCTATGGCACGCCGAAGACGGCGATGATCCATGCCATGGCCACCTTTGGCGGCATGGGCGAGGCCTGCGTCACCGCGATCGAGGGCATCAACGTGCTCTATGATGAGGGGCTGATCGACAACGCCGCCACTACCGGCGACTATCTGCTGCAGCGCCTGCAGGCGCTGAAGGAGAAGTACCCGAAGATCATCAAGGATGTGCGCGGCAAAGGCTTTATGGTCGGGCTCGAGTTCCACGACTTCTCGCAGACCTTGCCGATGGTGCTGCGTCCGATCGTCAGCGTCCTCGACGACAAGCTGAAGGGCTCGCTGTCGGGCTTCGTCGGCGCGCTGTTGCTGCGCGACTATGACGTGCTCGTCGCCTTCACCGAATACAACCGCAACGTCATCCGTCTCGAGCCGCCGCTGATCTGCCAGCGCGAGCATGTCGACCATTTCGTCGATGCCTTCGATAGCCTGCTGTCGCGCGGCATCGTGGGGATCGTGAAGGATTTCGTCAAAAGCCAGGTCCGTTAAAGAAGTCCGTTGAGCGAAGTCCCGAGTCCGACAATGCTGAGCAAGTCTCCCGCCCCGCAAAACACACTCGACCGGCTGACCGCGGCCGCTCTGGCGTGGGGCGAGGGGACTTATGCGCGATGGGCCGCGCCAATCGGCGCGATCGCGTTTTCGCTCTATATCCTGCTGACGGCGTTTACCGCCTGGACGATGCCCGATGCCAATTGGGACATGCTGCCTTATCTCACAATCGCCGAGGAGGGCGCTTACCCAGATGCCCAGGCGCTGCATGACTATGCCTACAGGACGGTCCAGGCCGGCGTTTCGGCCGCCGACTACAAGGCGCTGACAGACGATGGCGGCGGCTTCCGCAGCCATATGGCGCAAAATGCCGCCGACTTTCACTCGCTGCTTGGCATGTACCGGATCAAGTTTCTCTATGCCGAGATGCTGTCGACGATGAGTTCGGTGATGTCGCCGGTCGAGGCGATGCGGGTGCTGCAGGTGGTCTCGGTGCTGCTGTTCGGGATGATCACGCTGCTGTGGCTGCGAACCGAAGGCGCGCTTGCGCTGGCGCCTGTGGTCGGCGCGGTGCTGATCATGGCCGATTTCGGCGATGCCGCACGCGCCTCGACCCCGGATCTGTTGTGCTCGGCGCTGTTCCTCGGCGGGCTGCTTGCCTATGTGCGCGGCCGCGAGGCAGCGACCGCTGTCCTGCTTTTCCTGGCCTTCATGGCGCGGCCGGACAACATCGTGTTCCTGGCCATTTTCGCCGTGCTGCTGCTGGTCTTCCGGCAGCGGGCGTGGGGCGCGCTGGCCGGCTTTGCCGCGTCCTTCGTCGCCTATTTCGCGATTTCGCACTGGGCCCAGCATCCCGGCTGGTGGCCGCATCTGTGGTTCTCCAGCATCGAGCAGCACTACAATATGGATGGCTTCGAGCCGCCGTTCTCGGTTGGCGCCTATCTCAAGGCGTTTGCCGCATCCTTCATTCGCGCTATCAGCATCAACAGCTGGGTCGGGGTCTCGGTTCTGGCGCTGGCCGCGTGGTTTGCGCTCGGCCGCGCCGGCTTCCGGCTCGATCGCCGCGCCGGCATCCTGCTTGCAGCACTGGTGCTCGGCGTGCTGGCGAAATTCACCGTCTTTCCGATCCACGACACCCGCATCTACTTCCCGAACCTTCTGCCGCCCTACCTTTTGCTTGTCGGCCCGATCATGGCGCTGTGGGCGTCGGCAAGCCTGAATGGAAGGCGGCCCATCGCCTTGCAGGCCATACCTGGAGATAAGCCATGAGTTCCATTTCCGGCCTGGCGCGCATCGCCCTTTCGCTCGGCCTGCCCGCTGGTCTGCTGGATCGCGGGCCGGCGTTGCGCGGCACGAAATTCCTGGCCAAGGCTGCACTGAAGGCGCGGTTCAGCAGCGGGCAACCCTTCCAGATGGTCAATGTCGGCGCTTGCGACGGCGCGCTGTTCGACGACGTCACGCCGTGGCTGCACCGCATTCCGCGGGCGCGGGCCGTGCTGGTCGAGCCGATCCCGTACAATCAGAAGCGGTTGCGCGCCAACTATCCCGACACGGAACGCTTCGTCATCGAGCCGGTCGCGGTGACAAAAATCAAAGGCACGATCACCGTCCACACTTTCGATGCCGCGGCACTCGAGGCCGGCACGCTGCCGATCGAGTTCATCGGCTGCTCGTCGGTCACCGACACCAATCTGATGTCGGGCAAGAATGCCTGGGGCGAGGCCGACGTAAATTTCAACAAGTTCGCGCCGCACCTGAGGGATATCGAGGTGCCGTCGGACACGCTGCAGACGCTGCTCGACCGGAACGGCATCACGCATATCGACGCCTTCCTGGTCGATTGCGAAGGCGCCGACTGGATCGTCTTCGAACAGCTCGATCTCAAGCGCTATCGTCCGGGCATGATCAAGGTCGAGGTCGGCGCGCTGCCGGCTGCCGAAATCGGCCAGGTCGTGGTCAAGCTGAAGACATCAGGCTACCAGGTCGGCTTCCAGGCCGAGGACATCTGGGCCTTCGCCTGAGATAGATCGCCACTGGCGGCACGCCCGGTCGCCGGGTCGCGTCGCATCTGCGACGTGTCGCAAACAGGCGGTAGCTCCATCCACGTCCTCTGCATATTGTGCGCCATTCGAACGGGCGCGGACACGCCCGCTTTATCCCCTTGGAGTCGCGGCAATGGCAGAGTTTCCGAAACAGGCGAAGGTCGTCATCGTCGGCCTGGGTGGCATTGTCGGCGCATCGATCGCCCATCATCTGATCGAACGCGGCTGGACCGACATTGTCGGCATCGACAAGTCGGGCATCCCGACCGACATCGGCTCGACCGCGCACGCCTCGGACTTCTGCTACACCACCAGCCATGATTTCCTGTCCTGCTGGACGACGCTCTACTCCATCGATTTCTACGAAAAGATAGGCCATTACGCCCGCATCGGCGGCCTTGAAGTGGCGCGTGTCGGTGACGACAGCCGCATGGACGAGATCAAGCGCAAGATCGCCTCGGCCAAATCCTTCGGCACCCGCGCCCGGCTGATCGAACCGGCCGAGATCAAGGAAAAATTCCCGCTGATCGAAGAGTCCATGGTGCAGGGCGGCCTGTGGGATCCGGACGCCGGCCTGGTCATCCCGCGCTCGCAGACCGTCGCCGGCAAGCTGGTCGACCAGGCGGAAGCTACGGGGAAACTCAAATCCTTCGCCAACACGCCCGCCAAATCTCTCATCGTCGAGGAAGGCCGCATCAAGGGCGTCGTCACCGACCGCGGCACGATCATGGCCGATTATGTCATCGTCTGCGCCGGCATCTGGGGCCGGCTGATCGCCGAGATGGTCGGCGAAGACCTGCCGGTCATGCCGATCGACCATCCGCTGACCTTCTTCGGGCCTTACAATCAATTCGCCGGCACCGGCAAGGAGATCGGCTGGCCGCTGCTGCGCGACCAAGGCAATTCGGCCTATATGCGCGACACCGGCGATCCCAAGACCGCCGAAGGCGGCCAGATCGAATGGGGTTACTACGAAGAGACCAATCCGCGTCTTTGCCATCCGCGCGATTTGCTGGAAAAGGATCAGGCGCGGCTGTCGCCGTCGCAGCGCGATCTCGACATGGAGCAGATCCTGGCGCCGCTGGAGCGCGCCATGGAACTGACGCCGATCCTGGGCGAACTCGGCTACAACGAAAGCCATTCCTTCAACGGCCTGTTGCAGGTGACCGCCGATGGCGGCCCGTCCATGGGCGAGAGCCAGAAGGTGAGGGGCCTCTGGTACGCCGTCGCCATCTGGGTCAAGGACGGCCCCGGCATGGGCAAGCTGATCGCCGACTGGATGACGGACGGCCGCACGGAAATCGACCATCACGCCATCGACTATGCGCGCTTCTATCCGCACCAGACGAAAGAGCAGTTCATCTGGGATCGCTGCACCGAGACGGCGATGAAGGTCTACAATCCGGCGGTGCATCCGCGCGAGCCGTTCTCCAAAGGCCGCAACATCCGCCGCTCGCCGTTCTGGGAGCGCGAGAAGGAGCTTGGCGGTTACTTCATGGAGCTGGGCGGTTGGGAGCGCGCGCATGGCTATGCCGCCAACGAGCATCTGCTGGAGAAGTATGGCAACCGGGTTCCCATACGTGAGAACGAGTGGGACAATCGCCATTTCTGGCGGGTGTCCAATGCCGAGCACCTGGCGATGAGCGAGGATTGCGGCATCGTCAACCTCTCGCATTTCTCGATGTACGACATCGAAGGGCCGGATCATGTCGCGCTGCTGGAGTGGCTGTGCGCGGCCAAGATTGGTGGCGACAACAATATCGGCAAGGGTATCTACACCCACTTCCTCGACGAGGAAGGCATGGTGCGCGCCGATTTCACCGTCATCCGCATGGCCGACCGCTGCCGGCTGATCGACGGCGCCGACGCCGGCCCGCGCGACTTCCGCTACATGCAGCGCACCGCGCAGGACAAAGGCTTTGACGTCACCATCACCGACGTGACGGAAAAATATGTCACCATCGGCATCTGGGGACCGAACGCGCGGGCGACGCTGCGGAAAGTGGTCGAAAGTCCGGATGGTCTCTCGCTCGAGAACTTCCCGTTCGCGGCGATCAAGCCGGTCAGGATCGGCGGCAAGGACGTCACCGCCTTCCGCATCTCTTATGTCGGCGAGCAGGGCTGGGAACTGCATATGCGTTACGAAGACGGCCTGGCCGTTTGGGACGCGCTGCGCTCGACCGGGGTCATGCCGTTCGGCGTCGAGACCTATGCCAACACCCGGCGCATGGAAAAGAGCCTGCGCCTGCAGAACGCCGACCTGTTGACCGAGTACAATCTGCTCGAGGCCGACCTTGCCCGACCGAAGGTCAAGGAGAACGATTTCTGCGGCAAGGCAAAACATGTCGAATACCGCGCCCGCGAACACCAGCCGGCGATCCTGTGCACGCTGGTGATGACGGAAAACGTCGATTCGAAGGGTGTTGCCCGCTATCCCGTCGGCACCATGCCGGTGATGGATCCGAAGACCGGCGAAACCCTTGTCGACGAACTCGGCCGCCGCTCCTTCACCACGTCGATGGCCTATGGCCCGACCATCGGCAAGAACATCGGCCTCGCCTATCTGCCCTGGGCCCATGCCCAGGAGGGCCGCAAGTTCGCCATCGAATATTTCGGCGAGACCTACCCGGTCGAGGTGGCTGCCGTCGGCTACAAGCCGCTCTACGATCCGGAGAATTTGAAACCGCGGAGTTGAGCGTCATAGGTTCCAACCAACACATCGAAAAGCCCGGCACCTCTCCGGGCTTTTTGCTTTGTCAGCAGCCGGTTTTCGCTTACCTTCGGGCATGTCTGCTTTTTCTTGCGCACGACATTTCCTTTCAGGCAGCGCCGCGCTGGCGCTGGGGCTCTGGCTGGTGCCGCCGGTTCAAGCCGCCGAGCCGGTCGACGTCGAGCTGGTGCTGGCCGTCGACGTGTCGCTGTCGATGTCGCCGGGCGAACTCGAAATCCAGCGTCACGGCTATGCGGCGGCGCTGACGCACGACAATGTGCTGCAGGCTATCGCCGATGGCGCCTACGGCAAGGTCGCCGTCACCTATGTCGAATGGGCGGGAGCGACCACGCAGCAGGTCGTCGTGCCGTGGACGGTGATCGCCAGCCGGGCCGATGCCGAGCGGGTGGCCGCGCAGCTTTCCGCCCATCCGCCGGCCAGCGCCCGGCGCACCTCGATTTCCGGCGCGCTGGAATTCGGCAGCGATCTGTTCGCCGAAAGCGGTTTTCAGGGGACAAAGCGCGTCATCGATATTTCCGGCGACGGCCCCAACAACCAGGGCGCGCCCGTCGACATCACCCGCGACGCGGTGGTCAAGCAAGGCATCATCATCAACGGCCTGCCGCTGATGACGCGCGGCGGGTTCGGCGGCGCCTATGACGTCAACAATCTCGACCGCTACTACAGCGACTGCGTCATCGGCGGTCCCGGATCCTTCATGATCCCGGTCAATGACTGGACGCAGTTTCCCGAAGCGATCCGCCGCAAGCTGGTGCTGGAGCTGGCCGGCGCCGCTTCGCCGCAACGGGCGAGCGAGGAGGCCGGGCATCCGCTGGTGGTGCTGGCGCAGGACCGGCCGACCGACTGCCAGGTCGGCGAAAAGATGTGGCGCGACCGCAGCTGGATGTTCGATGCGCGTTAGCGTGCGCATCATCACGCTGCCGTGAAGGGCCGGCTTCATTGACAAGCCCATGGGCGTCTGTGACACAATTCGACATCCGAAAAAACAAGGGGAACCGACATGAACAAGACCATCGTCGCTGCCGCGGCATTGGCGCTTGCGGCTGCAATATCCGTGCCGGCCGAGGCTGCCACATCGGTCACCATCGGCATCAGCGGATGGACCGGCTTTGCGCCGCTGACGCTCGCCAAGCAGGCCGGCATCTTCGAGAAGCATGGCCTCGACGTGACCCTGAAGAAGGTGCCGCAGGCCAGCCGGCCGCTCGCCATCGCCAGCGGCGACCTGCAATGCGCCGCCACCACGGTCGAGACCTGGCTGGTGTGGAACGCCTCAGGGGTGACCACCAAGCAGATCTTCCAGCTCGACAAATCCTATGGCGCCGACGGCATTGTCGTGCGCAACGACATCAAGACCGTCGCCGACCTCAAGGGCAAGAATGTCGCGTCCTCGGCGCCGGGCACGTCGCCCTATTTCATGCTGGCCTGGGTGCTGAACAAGAACGGCCTGTCGACCAAGGATGTGACCGTCGTCAACCTGGAACCGGATGCGGCGGCGCAAGCCTTCCTGGCCGGCCAGAACGATGCGGCGGTCACCTATGAGCCGTTCATCTCGGCGGTGCGCGACAAGTCCGATCAGGGCCACATATTGGCGACCACGCTCGACTACCCGATGGTGCTCGACACGGTCGGCTGCACGCCTGAATTCCTCACCGCCAATCCCGACGCCGCCAAGGCGCTGGCCGACAGCTATTTCGAAGCGCTCGACCTGATCAAGAGCGATCCGCAGAGATCCTACGAGATCATGGGCGCCGACGTGAAGCAGTCTGCGAAAGAATTCGAGGATTCGGCGAAATACCTGAAATGGGCCGACAAGGCGGAAAACAAGCAGTTCTTCACCAAGGAATTCCAGGACTTTTCCAAGACCGCCGGCGAGCTTCTGCTGCAGATGGGGTTGATCAAGGAAGCGCCAGACGTTGCCACGCTGGCCGACACCAGCGCGGTGGCGAACTGACAGGCCTCGCCTTTGACCATTGTGCGGCGGCGCCTAGGGCCGTCGCTCTCTCCTGGACAAGTGATGATTTGACGATGCGGACGATCTGAAGATGCGCCCCTTGCATCCGGTGTCGCCGGGCATTCGAACCGTGCTTGGCATTTCCTTCTTCGTGCTGTTCGTCGCCTTCTGGGCGTGGATCACGCTTGGCGGCCACGTCAACCGCATCTTCCTCGCCGACCCGCTGTCGATGCTGCGGGATGGTTGGCGGCTGCTGGTCGAGGACCGCTTCTGGCTCGACATATTGATCACCATCTGGCGGGTCTTCGGCGGGTTCCTGCTGGCGTCGATCGTCGCCGTGCCGATCGGCATCGCCATGGGCGCCTGGAAACCAATAGAGGCGTTTCTGGAGCCGTTCGTCTCCTTCGCCCGCTACCTCCCGGCTTCGGCCTTCATTCCGCTGCTCATCCTGTGGGCCGGCATTGGCGAGCTGGAAAAGCTGCTGGTCATCTTCGTCGGCTCGGTGTTCCAGATCATCCTGATCGTCGCGGTCAAGGTGGGCTCGACGCGGCGCGACCTGGTCGAGGCGGCCTATACGCTGGGCTCGACCAACAGCGGTATCGTCAAACGGGTCATCATGCCGGCCAATGCGCCCGAGATTGCCGAGACGCTGCGGCTGGTGCTCGGCTGGGCCTGGACCTATGTCATCGTCGCCGAGCTGATCGGTTCGTCCTCAGGCATCGGCTACATGATCATCAACAGCCAGTCGCGGCTGGCGACAGGGCAGATCATCTTCGGCATCATCGTCATCGGGCTGATCGGACTGTTGTCCGACTTCGCCTTCAAGGCGTTCAATCGCTGGCTCTTTCCCTGGAGCCTGGCATGAGCAAGTTGCTTATCGAAGGCGTCTCGCGAACCTTCGCCGGCGTGCGCGGCGGGCAGCCGGTCAAGGCGCTGATGCCGGTCGACCTTGCGGTCGCGGCCAACGACTTCATCACCATTCTGGGGCCGTCCGGCTGCGGGAAGTCGACGCTGCTCAGGATCGTTGCCGGACTGGAAGCGCCGAGCGAAGGCCGTGTGCTGCTTGACGGCAACGCGGTGACGCAGCCGGGACCGGATCGCGGCATGGTGTTCCAGTCCTACACGCTGTTTCCGTGGCTGACGGTGGCGCAGAATATCGCCTTCGGCCTGCGCGAACGCGGCATGGCCGAAAAGGAGCGAGACGGGATCGTCGCTTCCTATGTCGACCTCGTCGGGCTCAAGGGCTTCGAGAACCATTGGCCAAAGCAGCTGTCCGGCGGCATGCAGCAGCGCACGGCGATCGCCCGGGCGCTGGCCAACGACCCCGAAATCCTGTTGCTGGACGAGCCGTTCGGTGCGCTCGACAACCAGACGCGCGGACTGATGCAGGAACTGCTGCTCGGCATCTGGGAGCGGCGCAAGAAGACGGTGCTGTTCGTCACCCACGACATCGAGGAGGCGATCTTCATCGCTTCGCGGGTGATCGTGATGAGCGCGCGGCCAGGCCGCATCAAGTCGGATGTCGCCATCGACCTGCCGCATCCACGCCACTACACGCTGAAGACCAGCCCGGAATTCTCAGGCCTGAAGGCGCGGCTGACCGAGGATATCCGCGTCGAGGCGATGCGCACAGTACAGGCGCAGCCCGCCGAAGCCTGAGTGCGTTTTCGGATCAGGCCGCCAGCAATTGCTTGCGGTCGACGCGCTCCTGCTGCGGCGAGCGGGCATAGAGCTCGCGGTAGCATTTGGAGAAATGCGACGCCGAGACGAAGCCGCAGGCGACCGCCACTTCGACCACCGGCATCGACGACTGGATCAAAAGGTGTCGCGCGCGGTCGAGGCGGATTTCCAGGTAGTAGCGGGCAGGGGACCTGCCCATCTCGGTGCGGAACAGCCGCTCGATCTGGCGGCGCGACAGGTCGACGTGGTCGGCGATTTCGATCAGCGACAGCGGCTCGGAGAGGTTGCCTTCCATCAGTTCGATGATGGTCAGCACCTTGGAATTCTGCACGCCGAGGCGGGCGCGCAGCGGCAGGCGCTGGCGGTCGGTCGGGCTGCGCACGCGGTCGGTCAGCACCTGCTCGCACACGCGGTTGACCAGATTGTCGTCGAAATCGTCGCCGATCAGCTTGAGCATCATGTCGAGGGCGGCGGTGCCGCCGGCGCAGGTGTAGATGTTCTGGTCGATCTCGAAGAGGTCGGCAAAGACGTTGGCCTTGGGAAAGGCCTCGGAAAAGCCCGGCAGGTTTTCCCAATGGATGGCGCAGCGCTTGTTGGAGAGCAGGCCCGCGGCGGCAAGGATATGCGCGCCGGTGCACAGGCCACCGACGGCGACGCCTCTGTTGTATTCCTCGCGCAGCCAGGCGAAGGCCGACCTGTTCTGGTAGCGCTCGACATTCATGCCGCTGCAGACGATGGCCATGTTCGGCCGATCCGGCCCGGCCATTTTCTTGCGCTCTTCCTCGAGCGAGGTGTTGACGGCGCATTCGACGCCGTTGGAGGCGCGCACCGGCTTGCCGTCGATGCTGGCGAGGCGCCAGCGATAGGCCTCATAGCCGAGCATGCGGTTGGCCGAGCGCAGCGGGTCGAGCGCCGTCGCAAAGGCGATCATGGTGAAGTCCGGGACAAGGAAGAATACAAACGATCGCTTGATCGGATGCTTTACGGCGTTCAAGGGAACCTCACGCGGCCATGGCGCGAACAGGATGTCGCGAACAGCACAGCGACATCAGGAAAAACCATTCCTGTCAATCGGCTAGGGGGCTAAGCGGAAACTATATTTGCGACATGGGTCGCAAATGAGCAATCGTCCGGGATGACAGGCACGGGCTGCCGACGGATTGGGCATGGTGGCGGCGGCATAGGTGCCAAAAATGAGAAACGCCGCTTCGGTCAAGCCGAAGCGGCGCTGTTATCGACTATCGGCAGCGGCAGGGAAGCGCTGAGCGCTAGCCGTTATCTCAGGCAACGAAACCGAGGCGCACCGCATTCATGGCACCGGTCTGGCCGGGCATGGTATTGGCAAGGCGCTGGCGCTCGAGAGCGGTCGTCAGGTTCATTTCGCGGCGGGCAAAGAGGCGGGCAAAAAGCTTCATCATCATCTCCTATCGGTTGCTCAGACGGGTCGCCTTCGCTTGATGGAGTGGGGCAGCTCGTTTGCTGACGGTGATATAGGCCTGCGTGAGCAGAAACTAAATCGCAAATGCGAAGCGCTTGAATGGAAATGCGACATCGTTTGCGACATTATTGGGCATGCTGCCCAAAATTTACGATTACTTACAGTGTGTTACCGGCGACATTGAGGCGCCATGCAAGTGACGCATATGCGCCATGCAGCGGCGACACGGCTCTGAAAATCATTTGAGTGCAAATAAGTTGGAGAAAGCCTGCAGGGCCAATAGAGAAGGCCTGCCGGGCTGGTCTGCGCGGCAGGCCTTCAGCACAAGGTACACAATGGTTTACTTTGCTCCAGCCCAGGATCCGACGCCGTGGCGTGCACCGGTCTTGGTGTCGGCAGCTTCAGGCCAGCCGATATCCTTCTGCAGTTCGATCGGCAGCGAGCGGATCGCACGTTCGGTCTGGAAGCGGGCGCGGGCCGCGCTCAATTCGGTCGCAAGCCGACCGATGGATGACAGGATAGACATTTCATTCTCCTTTGGTTGTGGCACGTCCCGCATGAACGCGTTCCGTCGCCTGGATATTCCGCATCGAGTGCAATTCCGTGTCAGGAGCGTTGGAGCCATGGCACGTCCTGCCTTCGATGGAGTTGACTATCCTCCCAATCTGATGTTCAATCAAACGAAATGGAATGATGCTTCACATCAGAAAAATTGAAGGTCGATCCCGATGAACGCCCCACTCAATCATCCGCTGCCGCTGCTCGATCTCGACGTTTTGCGCACCTTCGTGGCCATTGCAGAGACCGGCAGTTTCACCACGGCGGCCAATGCGGTGTTCCGCACGCCGTCGGCGGTCTCCATGCAGATCAAGAAGCTCGAGGACATTCTCGGGCGCTCTGTTTTCGCGCGGGATGCGCGCTCGGTGACGCTGACCACGGATGGCGAGATGCTGCTCGGTTATGCCCGCCGGCTGTTGTCGATCAACCGCGAGGTGGTGTCGAAGTTCATCATCCCCGAGATCGTCGGCGTGGTGCGGCTCGGCTCGCCGGACGACTATGGCGAGCGCGTGTTGCCGCATGTGCTGAAGCGTTTCGCGCAGTCGCATCCGTCGATTGCCGTCGACGTCACCATCGACCAGAGCAGCAATCTGCGCCGCCGCATGGACGACCGGGCGCTCGACATCACGCTGCTGACCAATTCCTACAAGACCAGCGCACTTGGCGCCGAGGTGCTGCTCACCGAGCCGATCGTCTGGGCCGGCGCCAAGGGCGGCAGCGCGCATCTGCGCGAGCCTTTGCCGGTGTCGCTGTGGGAAGAGGGCTGCGCCTGGCGGGCCGGCGCGCTCGATGCGCTGAGCCGTGAAGGCCGCAATTACCGCATCGCCTATATGAGCGCCCACACGGCAGGCCAGCGCGCCGCCATCATGTCGGATCTCGCGGTTGCACCGTTGCCGAAGTCGTTCCTGGGCAACGACATGGTCGAGCTTTGCCCGAAGGACGGCATGCCCGATATCGGCACCTACAATCTGGCGATGGTGGTGTCGCCGGATGCCAGCGCGCCGGTCAAGGCCGTCGCCGACCATATCCGTGCGACGTTCGAGCTTTTCCGCGAAACCGGCAAGTTCTAGAGCGGTTCACCGTTTCACGGAAACGGCGAGCCGCTCTAACTCCTTGTTTTGACTCAATTCCCAAGGGAAAGCGCTACACGCTTTCCCGGGAAAACCGTTTTACACTTTTCCTGGAATTGCTCTGCTATTCCGCTGCTTGGGCGGGGCGCGCCGCGAGAGCGGGTCGCGCCGTGCGCCGCGCAGTTGCGCGCCGCTTGGTGGGCTCACCTTCAAGGAAGGTGACGATGCTGTCCCTGGCGCGACGCGCCTCCGGCATCTCGATCAGCGGCCAGACGTGGAACATGCCTTCCTCGTAGACGACCTCGACGTCGACGCCGGCAGCGCGCGCCTTTTTGGCGAAGATCAGATTGTCGGGGCTGAGCAGGTCGTGCGAGCCGGTCAGAAGCAGGGTCTTCGGCAGCACCGAGAGGTCGCCATAGAGCGGGCTGATGTGCCAGTCGCTGCGATCGATGCCGGCACTGTACATGCGGATCGCTTCCAGCCCGCCGGAAATGCCGAGCCACGGATCGTTGCGTTCCGCCTCGAACACTTCGGGGTTGGACAGCGACATGTCGAGGCCGGGTGAAATCAGCACGTGGCGCGACGGCAAGGGCAGGCCTTCCTCAGCCGCCATCATGGTCAGCACGACGGCCATGTTGCCGCCCGCGGAATCACCCATGAAGACGATGTCTTCAGCGTCGGTCTCATCCAGCATCTGCCGGTAGACGTCGCCGACCATGCCGAACATGGCGTGGAAATCATGCTCCGGCGCGATGGGATAGATCGGCACGGTGATTCCGAAACCCAAGCGCTCGGCCATCTCGGCGATCAACCCCCAATGATAGGATGTGATCTGGAAGACATAGGCGCCGCCATGCATGTAGAGGATGCGCCTGCGTTCGCCGGCCTTCGGCGCGATCTCGTAGACAGGGAAGCCATCGACGCTGCGCTCGGTGATATCGAGCCGCTCCCGCAGCAATGCCGGGGGATGATGATCCTCGGTCTTGCGCGCATAGGCGATCCAGCGCTGCAGGTTTTCCGGGCTGGCAAATGCCTTCTTGCGGCTGTGCCGGAGGATGAAGGAAACGAGGTGGCTTTTGAAACTGGGCATTCGAATACACAAGCTCGGCAGCAGCCGACTAAGAGAATTCCCCACTATCTCGAAGATCGTACCTCCAGCCGAAATGTCAAGATTCTGGCCCAAGCTAACACGGTTGTTTGATCAGCCACGTCCGCGGTTCTGCGCAGCGCGGCTCAGCGCCGGGGCAGCAGCGCGGCGCGCAGCTTGATGTCGGTCGCAGCCGGGACCATGCGGCGGCCCCGGCGCTTGGTCAGCAATTTGCACTTGTCGGCGAAGGTCATCAGCGGCCCGAGCCCAGGATCAGACGCGACAGGTTGGTCTGGGCGTCGATGCGCGGCGACACGGGCCAGCCGATGTCCTTCTGGATTTCGGGTGGCAGGTTGTTCATGGCGCGCACGGCCTGTGCATTCTTCATGGCCGCACGAAAACGGCCCAGGGTCTCGAACATCTCTATTCTCCTTTGGAGCGTTGTGGCGGCGGAATAGTCCGGTCCGCCATTCGATGTCCGTTAAATGCTTCACGTCTGTATCGGACGGATTGCGCCAAAACAGCGTTTCGGTTTCCAGATCGGTGCGATCTGGAAACATTTGCATACAAATGAAATTGGGCGAATTGGCGGCCTTCGTAAGGCGGCTTATTCCCGGCTGCGCCTGGCGGCATGGCCTTCGCGCGAACGCCGGCGCGGGGCGGCGTCGCCGGCGACGCCATCCTCGCTGACGGTCTTGCGTGGCGGCAATTTCACCGCCGCCGACAGTTTCGGGAACGGATCGACCTTGTTGGGAAGCGCCATGGCGTAGACGAAATGCTCCTGGAATTTCGGCTCCAGTGCGGTCTCGATCTTCTCGATGTGGCTGACCGTGTCCTCGATCTCGCGGCGATAGCCGCGATTGAGCAGGGCCATGCGCGCACCGGCGCCGGCGGCGTTGCCGACGGCCGAGACCTTGTCGAGGTCGCAATCCGGGATCAGGCCGAGCACCATGGCGTATTTCGGATCGATGAACGAGCCGAAGGCGCCGGCGAAATGGATGCGGTCGACGTGTTCGGTGTTCTGCTTTTCCATCAGAAGCTTGGTGCCGGCATAGAGCGCCGCCTTGGCAAGCTGGATGGCGCGCACGTCGGTCTGGGTGATGGTGATCTTGGGTTCACCTTCCTTCAAGACATAAGAAAAGGTGCGGCCGTTGACCGTGACGCGCGGCGACCGCTCGGCCAGCGACCCGTCGATCACTCCATCCTCGGTGATGATGCCGGCGAGGTACATTTCGGCCACGATCTCGATGATGCCGGAGCCGCAAATGCCGGTGACGCCGGTCGCCTGCACGCTATCGAGGAAGCCGGGATCGTCGGACCAGAGTTCAGAGCCGATGACGCGGTATTTCGGCTCCAGCGTATCGGGGTCGATGCGCACGCGCTCGATTGCGCCGGGGGCGGCACGTTGGCCGCCGGAGATTTCGGCGCCCTCGAAGGCCGGGCCGGTAGGCGAGGAGGCTGCGACCACCCGCTTGCGGTTGCCAAGCACGATCTCGGCATTGGTGCCGACGTCGACGATCAGCATCATCTCGTCCTGGCGGTGCGGGCCTTCCGACAGCGTCACCGCCGCCGCATCGGCGCCGACATGGCCGGCAATACAGGGCAGCATATAGAGGCGGGCGCCCTGGTTGAGCTTCAGGCCGATATCGGAGGCTTTGATGCGCACCGCGCCCGAGACGGCGAGCGCGAAGGGCGCGCCGCCGAGTTCGGTCGGATCGATGCCGAGGAACAGATGGTGCATGATCGGATTGCCGACAAAGACGCTGTCCAGAATGTCGTTGCGCTGGACGTTGCCTTCGGCGCAGACCTTGTCGACGAGGCCCGAGATCGCCTCGCGCACGGCGACCGTCATGCCTTCGCGGCCATCCGGGTTCATCATCACATAGGAGACGCGGCTCATCAGATCCTCGCCGAAGCGGATCTGCGGGTTGGAGGTGCCTGACGAGGCGGCGACGCGGCCCGACAGCAACGACACCAGATGCATGGCGATGGTGGTCGAGCCGATATCGCAGGCCAGGCCATAGGCCTCGTTCTTGAGGCCGGGCCACAGTGCGATCACGCGGGCGATGTCGCTTTCGGCATCCTTGTGGATGGCGGCGGTCGCGGTCCAGTTACCCTTGCGCAGTATGCCTTGCACCTGCGGCATCAGGTAGAAATCGAATTCGAGGTTTTTAAAGCCCCAATCCTTCATCAAGGCGATCTTGAGGCGGTCGAGATCGCCCAGCGGCTTGTGCATGTCGGGCTCTTCGATCTCGACATAGCACATGCGGATTGCCGCATCGCGGGCGATGACGCGCGTGTCGGCATCCTTGCGGATGGTCTGGGCGTTGATGACCGTGTCCTGCGGCACGTCGATGACGAGGTCGCCGAGAATCTGCGCCGAGCAGGACAGGCGGCGCCGCTCGGGCAGGCCGCGGACGCGCTCATAGCGCTCTTCCTTGGCGCCCTTGGGCGAGATGTGGTCGTTAGACGAGACGATCTTGTGCTTGGCGAAATTGCCTTCCTGCACTTCGATCTGGCAGCGACCGCAGGTGGCGCGGCCACCGCAGACGCTCTCGACATAGACGCCGAGCTGACGCGCGGCATCGAGCACCGGTGTGCCGACGGGAAACCGCCCACGTTTGCCTGACGGCATGAACAGCACGAGCGGATCAGTAATGTTTGCAGGCGAGTTCACGATTGCGCGCTTATCCCCTGGCCATGCGGGCTTCACGGCCGCCGCGACGGCGACCGCCATTGCCGCCGCCTTCGCCCGGAGCGTTAACGGCGGTGGGCGCTGCGACCGCCTGGCCGCCTTCGGCCGGTTTGTAATCCTTGTAGGTGCGGATCCAGTTGGTGCAGTTCTCGTCGGTGCCGTTGAGCACATTGGCGCCGCGCACGGCTTCCATTTCCTGCGGGCGCACCGGGTTCATGATAGCGCTCGTCATACCGGCGCCGATCACCATCGGGATGAAGGCAGCGTTGATGCCGTGGCGGTGCGGCAGGCCGAACGAAATGTTGGACAGGCCGCAAGTGGTGTTGACCTTGAGCTCTTCGCGCAGACGGCGCAGCAACGCGAAGACCTGGCGGCCGGCATCGCCGAGCGCGCCGATCGGCATCACCAGCGGGTCAACGACGACGTCATGCGCCGGAATGCCGAAATCGGCGCAGCGCTGCACGATCTTCTTGGCGACGGCGAAGCGCACATCCGGATCCATCGAAATGCCGGTCTCGTCGTTGGAGATCGCGACGACCGGAACATTGTACTTCTTGACCAGCGGCAGGATGGCTTCGAGCTTTTCCTCTTCGCCGGTCACGGAGTTGACCAGCGGGCGGCCCTTGGCGACCTTGAGCGCTGCCTCGATGGCGGCGGTGACCGACGAGTCGATCGACAGCGGCAGGTCGACCAGGCCCTGGACGATCTCCAGCGTCTGCACCAGCAGGCCGGGTTCGGTTTCGTTCGGATTAACGGAGGTGACGCCGGCATTGACGTCGAGCATGGTGGCGCCGCAGGCGGCCTGTTCCAGCGCATCCTTGATGACGGTCTCGAAATTGCCGGCGATCATCTCGGCGGCCAGCTTCTTGCGGCCGGTCGGGTTGATGCGCTCGCCGATGACGCAGAAAGGCTGGTCGAAGCCGATGATGATCTCTCGTGTCGCCGAGGCGACGATGGTCCGGGTCATGAAGTCTCTCCGCCTGATATAAAGATTTCTTTATATCGTTGTCTGGTTTCATTCAAGCGAATGGCTGGCCGTCCGCGCTGTCAGTGCGCGGTCTTCACCATATCCACCTGCGTTTCGGTAATGTCGTCGTGCAGTATGCTCTCGAGCCGGTCGGCGACCATCTGATCGTCGTGGCGGATCTCGCGTTTCCATGGCTGGCGGCCTTTCAGCACGCCCGATTCATCGACGATCTCGGCGACATATTCCTCCTGGCGGTAGGCCATCACATGGATGCCGGAGACACCAGGAATTTCCTTCACCTCGTTGATGATGTCGGTGCAGAGCTGCTTGCCTTCCTTCTTCTGGTCCTGCGCACCTTCCAGCCGCTTGATGATCTCGTCCGGAATATGGATGCCGGGCACGTTGGAGCGGATCCATTTGGCCGTCTTGGCCGAAGCCAGCGGGCCGACGCCGCACAGGATGAAAACTTTTTCCGTATGCCCCAAGTCCCGCGCCCTCTGCATGAAGGTTCTGAACATCGGCACGTCGAAGCAGTATTGCGTCTGCACGAACTGCGCGCCGGCGGCGATCTTTTTGCCGAGATGGATCGGGCGGAAATCGAAGGGTGGCGCGAAGGGGTTGACGGCGGCGCCGAGGAAAATTTGCGGCGGCGTCGTCAACTTGCGGCCGGACAGGAACTTGCCGTTGTCGCGCATGATGCGGCAGGTTTCCAGCAACGACATGGAATCGAGGTCGAAGACAGGCTTGGCGCCGGGCTGGTCGCCGGCCTGGACGCCGTCGCCGGTGAGGCACAGCATGTTGGCGACCCCCATGGCGGCACCGCCCAGCACGTCGCCCTGGATGGCGATGCGGTTCCTGTCGCGGCAGGCGATCTGCATGATCGGCGCGTAGCCCATGCGGGTGAGCAGCGCGCAAATGCCGACCGACGACATGTGGCAGTTGGCGCCGGAGGCATCGACGGCATTGATGGCGTCGACCCAGCCGTCGAAGATTTTCGCGCGGTTATAGACGTCTTCGGGATCGGCGCTGTCGGGCGGGTTGAGCTCGGTGGTGACCGCGAATTCGCCGCGCCGCAGCACACGCTCCAGCCGGCCACGCGAGGAGTGGCCGGGCAGCGGATCGAGCGGCAGATGGATGCCGGCCGGGTTTTCATCGCGCTGGCGGCCGATCACGCGGCCGCTCCAGTGTTGGCTTTGGCCGCTGCTTCACGGGCCGCTGCCGACTGGGCCGTCACCCGCAGCCAGGCCGAGGTTTCGCGCAGCGACTGGTCGACCGGCTTCTGCACGGTCAGGATCCTGTCGCCATGCTCCATGTTCCGCGAGCCTTCCCAGGCCTTGACCCAGACGCAAGGCATATCGGGCTCGACCTCGCAATTGCCGTTGGCGCGCACACCGCCGCAAGGGCCGTTGCGCAGCTGCTTGGGGCAGTTCATCGGGCACGACATGCCGGTCGAGGACAGGATGCACTGGCCGCACATGCGGCAGTCGAACATGAAGCCCTTGACGCGCCTTTCGACAAACTTGATCGGCGCCTCGACGCGCCCATAGCCGAGGCCTTTCCAAAGCGGATGAAGAAGCAGGAACATGTCGGCGAACCTGGAGTAGAACCATTCGAGCAATCGCGAGTGCCGGATGGACCACAGCCTGATGGTAACCCTTGGCCCCTCTTTGGCAGGAGTGGTTTCAGACATTTTCTTTCCCGCCCGCCTTGACCAGAGCGACCAGCCGCTCGCGGTCGTATTTCGCGTCGATGTCGCTGAATGCCTTCTCGACCTCGGCTTCGAGGTCGTCGCCGACCGGGATTGGATCGGCCTTGCGCCATTCGGCGAGGTAATCGTCGGTGCCGCCGGCGCCGGTGCGCATGGCG
Source organism: Mesorhizobium sp. M0052 (assembly GCF_040323255.1). NCBI lineage: Bacteria > Pseudomonadati > Pseudomonadota > Alphaproteobacteria > Hyphomicrobiales > Phyllobacteriaceae > Mesorhizobium > Mesorhizobium sp. M0052. The sequence goes on from NZ_JAMYUS010000008.1 coordinate 141,369, forward strand.
CACATATCGATCGCCTCGGTGAAGCGCAGCGGCAGTTCGCGCTTGGCGTTCTGCCGGCCCTTCTTGACGATGACCTGGGCGGGGATGTCGCGCCAATAGACGACAATCAGATCGGCCATGAATTCTCTCACTCCCTGTAGAGCGCCGTGCGTCCATGAGGGAAACGACGTTCCACCACTTTATCCAGCTGGTGTGAGCATTGCCGGATGCGCAGTGGGGCTGCTTGTTATGGGACGACGCGCGCGCATTCAAAAGCGACGCTATTGAGAGTCGCAAAAAGAAAGGCGAGATTCCGAGGGAAGGCTGGCTACCAAACCCGCTTGGTCAGGCCGGTCCAGAGATAGAACCAGATCGTCGGGTGGTACCATTGTTTCGAGGGCAGGTCCGGCTTGATCGTGGCCAACTTTCCGTCCAAGGCACCGCGGACCGCCTCGACGCAGATGTCACGCGAGAACGCCGCCTGGCGCAACGCATAGCTCGAAATAGTGTCGCCGGGCTCCGGCTTGCCGCGCGCCTGTTTCAACACGCCGCCGGTGTCGGCGCCGGCGGGGGCCCGCAGGACGGGGGGGGGGGAATTGTGGGGGTCGCCGCAGGCCAGCGCCCAGTAGCCGCCATTCATGCCGCGGTATTTGGGCGCGATGCCGGCGTGGTAGTTGAGCACCGGGCAGGGCATTTGCGCCAGCGTCTGCCGGGACAAGAGCCGGCAGCCGGCGAGCAGCACCACGCCCGGGCGGATGTCGGCGATCGCCTGCAGGCAATCGGCTGCGTTGGCGGAGGAGACGTGGATGATCTTTTGTCCCGGCTTCGGCTCGGTCTCAAGCTTCTGATCGGCGATGAGCCGCTCTGCGTGGCCAGCGAAGAAGCGCTTGCCGAGCCTCGTCAACACCATCGTGCCGAGTTGACCGATGGCCGAAAACCAGCCCTGGCGGCGCGCGCGGCCGAGCAGCAATTGCTTTTTGGATTCAGGGCTTTCGAGGATGACGCTGACAGGGTCGAGCTGGTCGGCGATGGCGTTGACGATGGCCCAGATGTGCGGCCCGCCTTCGGTGATGATGACGATCGCAGCACTTTTTTCAACCGCTGATGCCATGGCGCGCTTTCTTGCCGGCGCGCAACCATTTGCCGTGCGCTGCCCGGCTCAATTCTGTGCCGGGCGAGGTTAAATCTTGATGACCGCCCGGCCAGCGAGAGACCAACGGATCAGCGCTTGAACTCGATGATGTCGAGTTTCGATTCGTAGTAGGGCGCCGGGAATTCGATGCGCCATTCATTGGCGCTGGTGCGGAAGGCATAGCCGACCTGGTCGCTTTCCGGGCCGCTGCCATAGGGTTTTGGCTTGTTGTCATTGACATAGCCGGAGCCGAGATAGATCGCGCGTTTTTCGCCATCGTCGAAGAAACGGCCCTTGGTGCGTTGCGAGCCGCTGACCTTTTCCAGCTGCCAGCCGGAGCCATCGTCCGTGACCTTGCACTTGAACCAGCCATAGATGACCAGCGGGCCGGTCAGGCCCACCTTGATGGTTCGGCATTGCCAGTTGCCGCTCAGGTCCTTGTCGGAAAAGGCCACTATCGGCTTTGCCAGCAGCGCGTCGAGTTGGCTGACCTCAGCCGGGTCTCCCGCTTTTGCCTCGGCCAGCGCCGCCTTGCGGGTCTCGCCATATTTGTCGAGGCGAACCTTGTCGGCAGGCGTGATGATCTTCTGCACCTCGCCGTCGGCGCGAGCGGGCAAGACGAGGCAGAGGAGGCCAAGGGCGGCGAGCAGGACGCGAGGGGTCATCGGTGGTATCCATGTTGGCGCGGCTGGAGCAGCCGATTCTATCTTCCAGTGCACACTTACCCATTCGCGGCGGCCTGTCATCCGTGCTTAAACAGCGGTATGTTCCGCGGGAGGTGCGCGTGGGGGTTACAATCCATTTTGAGGGACAACTGCGCGGAGAGGAACAATATGTTGCGCTGTTGCAGGAAGTTGAAGCGCTTGCCATCGCTCGAGACTGGCGATTTCGACCGATAGACGAGGCCGAAATGGTTCTCAACCGGGTCATCGACGAACGCAGCGTTGACTATATCGGCCCGGTCTTGGGGATAGAATGCCTGCCGCATCCCAAGTCGGATCGCCTAAGGTTCGAGTTCGACAGGGACCTCTTCATGCAGCAATATTGCAAGACGCAGTTTGCGGGGTCGGAGGCGCATATCGAGATCATCGAGTTGCTTCGCAAAGTTGCTCCTTTTTTCGACAAGTTCGACGTCTTCGATGAAGGCGAGTACTGGGAACTGGGCGACCGCACAATTCTGCAGGTCAATCTCGACACAGTCGACGCTCTGCTTGCAGAGGCTTTGCGCAAGGATCCAACTGCAAGAGGGCCGATCCGGTTAGACAACGGCCGCGTTGTCGATTTCGTGTCGGATCCGCAACCGGAGAGCAAATAATCCGAAGTCGGGCGCCTAACGCACTTCTTCTGGATGTGCCGCCACCCGCGCCAATTCAGTCGTCAGGTCGCCATAGCCGGTCGAGCGGCGCTCATAGGCGAGGCCAAGCATCTTCGCGGCCTTCTCGGCGACCTTGTCGAGTTCCGGATCGTCGGTCTGGGCGATGTAGATCAGCTTTTGGTAGTTGCCGAAATAGTCCTTGATCAGTTCCGGGTGCTTGTCGAGGCCGAGCGGCTTCATGAAGAAGGCGTCGAACTGGCGGCACAGGAAATCGGTCATGTAGAACGACATCATGTCGTCGTCGGCGACCTTCGCATAGGCGTCCATGCCCTGGTAGAAGGCAAAGCAATGCGGCCCGGCCATGCGCTCGACGCCGTGCTTCTCCAGGACCCGGTCGAGCATGCCGCCGGTACCGCAATCGGCATAGCCAACGAAGATGTTGCTATAGCCTTCCGCCTTGGCCTTTTCGATCGCCTTGTCCATCGCCGGTGCGATGCGGTCGGGGTAGAAATGGAACTCCGCCGGCAGGCAGGTCAGGTCAAGATGGTCGAGCTTGAGCTGCTCCTTGACGGCCAAAACTTCGCGCGCAATCATTCCACAGGCGATGACCAGCAGCCTGTCGTCTTGATTCGGTTTCGTTTTTTGCATTCTGGCCATGGAACCCGGTCGAAGCGGCCTTCGTTGCTGTGGGGCGAATCTATCGAGAGAGGGATAAACCGTCCATGAAACTGTTACGCGTTGCGCCGATTGCAATCCTTGCCTGCATCCTGGCGCTTACGGCCTGTGCCAACACCGTCCGTGGCGTCGGCCGGGATATCAAATCGACTGCGAAAGCCGTCGACGACACCGTCACCAAACCCTGACGCAGCCATCCGTTCCAATAGCTGGAACAAAAAAGCCGCGCTGCAAGGCGCGGCTTTCGATTGTGGGCCAGACGCCTTGCAGAACAGATCAGGCTGAAGCGCGCACGTTATGCTTGCGCTTCATGAAGTCCTTGGCGGTCTCGACCGCCACAGCCGCGTCGCGGCAATAGGCATCGGCGCCGACGGCCTTGCCGAATTCCTCGTTGAGCGGCGCGCCGCCGACCAGGACGACATAGTCGTCGCGGATGCCCTTTTCCTTCATCGTGTCGATGACGACCTTCATGTAGGGCATGGTCGTGGTCAAAAGCGCCGACATGCCGATAATGTCGGGCTGGTGCTGCTCGATGGCGTCGAGGTATTTTTCCACCGCATTGTTGATGCCGAGATCGATGACGTCGAAGCCGGCACCTTCCATCATCATGCCGACGAGGTTCTTGCCGATGTCGTGGATGTCGCCCTTGACGGTGCCGATCACCATCTTGCCCTGCTTCGGCGCGCCGGTGGCGGCCAGCAGCGGGCGCAGGATGAACATGCCGGCCTTCATGGCGTTGGCCGACAGCAGCACCTCGGGAACGAACAGGATGCCGTCGCGAAAGTCCTCGCCGACGATGCGCATGCCTTCGACCAGAGCTTCGGTCAGCACCTTGTAGGGCACCCAGCCGCGCTCGAGCAGGATGTTGGTGCCTTCCTCGATCTCTTCCTTCAGCCCGTCATAGAGATCGTCGTGCATCTGCTGCACCAACTCGTCGTCGGAAAGCTCGGAGAGGATGATCTCGTCGTCGGCCATTTTTCTCGGGCTCCTTGCCGCGCGGATGCGATCACGGCGGCTTAAAATAATCGCGTCAATACCTAACCCGGCGGGGGCAGGTATCCATAGCTGATTTGCGACTTCCCGCAAAAGGAAAGCGACCGCAAATCTATTGGAATTCTTGTCGATTTTGCGACAGGCGTTGGCGCTGGCGGGCCGTTTCGAATAGGGTGCATGGCTACGATCCGGGCGAGAAGCCGCCATACGCGGCCGCAAACGGTTTTTAGGGAAAAAACGATCATGAGTGAAAACGCGTCAGTCGACCAGGAAGCGTCCAATGCGCGACGTGGACGTGCTGCCAGCGGCGGTGCGGCTGCAAGGCGGGCGGCGCGCTCGGGCGGCGGACCGGGCACCCAGCTCACCTATATCAAGCGCAAGATCAACATCTATGAGGTCCTCAACGAGGAAGGCCTGGCGATTATCGAAAACAACACCGATACGGTGCTGGAAGAGATCGGCATCATCTTTCGCGACGACGCCGAGGCGCTGCAGCTTTGGAAAGAGGCGGGCGCCGACGTCAAGGGCGAGCGCGTGCATTTTCCCAAGGGCCTCTGCCGCTCGCTGCTGAAGACCGCGCCGCCCATCTACACCCAGCATGCGCGCAACGCCGAGCGTTCGGTGCAGATCGGCGGCAACGCCACGGTCTTCGCGCCGGTCTATGGTCCGCCCTTCGTGCGCGATCTCGACGGTGTCAGGCGCTACGCGACGATCGAGGATTTCCGGAATTTCGTGAAGCTCGCCTATATGGCGCCGTCGATCCACCATTCGGGCGGCACGGTGTGCGAGCCGGTCGATGTGCCGGTCAACAAACGCCACCTCGACATGATCTACAGCCACATCAAATATTCGGACAAACCGTTCATGGGTTCGGTGACGGCGCCGGAGCGGGCCGAAGACACCGTCGCCATGGCCAAGATCGTGTTCGGCGACGATTTCGTCGAAAACAACACCGTGCTGACCAGCCTGATCAACGCCAATTCGCCGATGGTGTTCGACGAAACCATGCTGGGCGCGCTGAAAGTCTATTCGCGCCACAACCAGGCTTGCATCGTCACGCCGTTCATCCTAGCCGGCGCGATGAGCCCGGTGACCGTTGCCGGCACGCTGACGCAGGTTCTGGCAGAGGTGCTGGCCGGCGCCTCTTTCACGCAGTTGATCCGTCCCGGCGCGCCGGTGCTGTTCGGCACCTTCGCCTCGTCGATCTCCATGCAGTCTGGTGCGCCGACCTTTGGCACGCCGGAGCCGTCGCTGGTTTCCTACGGCGCCGCACAGCTTGCACGCCGCCTCGGCCTGCCGTTCCGCACCGGCGGCTCGCTCTGCGCCTCCAAGGTTCCGGATGCGCAGGCCGCCTATGAGAGCGCCAACACGCTCAACTCGACCATTCTTGCCGGCACCAATTTCGTCCTGCATTCGGCCGGCTGGCTCGAAGGCGGACTGGCGTCCTGCTACGAAAAATTCATGATGGACATCGACCAGCTCGGCATGACGCAAAAGTTTTCCGAAGGCGTCGACCTCTCGGAAAACGGCCAGGCGATGGACGCCATCCGCCAGGTCGGCCCGGGCAGCCACTATCTCGGCTGCGACCACACCCAGGCCAATTTCCAGACCGCCTTCTACCGCTCCAGCATCGCCGACAACAATTCCTACGAGCAATGGCTGGCCGAGGGCGAGAAGACAGCGCCGCAGCGCGCCAACGAACTCGCCCGCCGCTGGCTGGAGACCTATGAGGCGCCGTATCTCGATCCGGGCATCGACGACGGGCTGAAGGACTACATCGCGACGAAGAAGGCGTCGATGGCTGACGCCTTCACCTGAAAGGAGCCCGAGTCAGGCGGGGCTAAAGTCGCCAACATCATCCACAAGGAAGTCTGGCGGAGCGCTTTCTCCGACCCGGACAAGAAGGGATGATTGCGCGGCGCCGGGCTGACGAGATAGCGGCCGCGCTTTCCGCTGACGGCCTCATCCTGCGCGGTGGCTTCAATTTCGCAACAAGCGAAACGCCGCCGCATGGCCCTTCAGTTGCCCCCGCCAAATCCGTGCTGTTGGTCGGGCAGGCGGGAGCGGCACCCTGGCCGCATTTCCTGCGCTGGCGCGACCGGCAACCGCAAACCATTGCTAATCCGCTCGACACATGGTCGCGCGAAGTGATCGGTGCGGTGGCGGAGAAATTCGGCGCGCGCGCCGTTTCGCCTTCGGACAGACCTTATCTGCCGTTCCAGCAATGGGCGATGCGAGCGGAGGGGCTGAGACCGTCGCCGCTGGGCATCCTGATGCATCCGCAGTACGGGCTCTGGCATGCCTATCGCGGCGCGTTGCTGTTCGAGGATGAGATCGCGCTTCCTGAACGTCGCGAAGCGATTCACCTTTGCGACGCCTGTGTCGCAAAACCTTGCCTGAAATCCTGTCCGGTCGATGCCTATTCCGCGGATGGTTTCGCTCATCAGGCTTGCCTGGCGCATGTGCGGGGATCGAAGGGCGAACCATGCCGCGGCGGCGGCTGCCTCGACCGCAACGCCTGTCCGTATGGCACGGCCCATCGCTATCCGCCTGAGGTTCAGGCCTTTCACATGACGGCGTTTGCCGGCCTGTAGCCGGGTCGAAAGCCCGCACAAAGTGTTGAACGGGATTGTCAGGGAACGGCTTGCCCTGACAATGCCTGCTTATATGTATCACACGACAATCAACCGGGCGCGCCATGGCGAAGCAGGACATTGAGATAAAAACCGAGGACGGCGTAGCGAAAGTGGGGCTGTTCCGTTCGGCGACCGCTTCCCCGTCCAGGGCCGGTGTCATTCTCTATATGGACGCCTTCGGTCCGCGACCGGCGCTCGACGCAATGGCGGAGCGGCTGGCAGGCGAGGGCTATGCGGTGCTGGTGCCGGATCTTTTCTATCGCAAAGCACCTTACGGGCCGTTCGAGCCCAAGACCGCTTTCGTCGTGGAGGAGACCAAGGTCGCGCTGACGGCGTTGGTCCACGGCACGACACAGGACATGACCATCCGCGACAGCAGGGCGTTCCTCGACACGCTTACCGCTGAAGGTGTCACCGGACCGGTCGGTGTCGTCGGTTACTGCATGGGCGGGGCGCGGGCTTTGAATGCGGCTGCAACCTATCCCGATCGCATCGTGGCAGCGGCGAGCTTCCATGGCGGCAATCTGGCCAGCGATGCCGCCGACAGCCCGCACCGCAAGGCCGCAATGATCAAGGCGCGCGTCTATGCCGGGACATCGGGCGTCGACCGCAGCTTTCCGCCGGAGCAGTCGGCGCGGCTGGTCGAGGCGCTGCGCGTGGCGGAGGTCGACCACGCCATCGAAAACTATGCCGGCATGGCGCATGGCTGGTGCGTGTCGGACCACAGCGTCTTCAACGCGGCCGGCGCCGAACGTCATTGGAAGCGACTGACGACGCTGTTCGCCGAGACGCTGATCTAACGAGGCGTTGCCTGAAGTCGCAACGAACGGGTAGAGACTGCACGATTGGCGCGGCCTGTTAAAACAGCGCCAGTCGAGCGGGAACGAACAGCCTGATGCAATCCTATGATGTCGTGGTGATCGGCGCCGGTGCGGCCGGAATGATGTGCGCCATCGAGGCGGGCAAGCGCGGCCGCTCGGTCCTGGTGCTCGATCACGCGACAAAGCCCGGCGAGAAGATCCGCATCTCCGGCGGCGGCCGCTGCAACTTCACCAACATCCATGCGAGCCCGAAGAATTTCATCTCGGGCAATCCGCATTTCTGCATTTCGGCGCTCAGCCGCTACACGCAGCGCGATTTCATCGGGCTCGTCGAACGCCACGGCGTCGCCTATCACGAGAAGACGCTGGGACAGCTGTTTTGCGATGGCTCGGCGCGGCTGATCATCGACATGCTGGTCTCCGAAATGCAGGATGGGGGCGTGGAACTTGCGCTGTCGACCGAGGTGAGGAACGTCAGCAAGGCCGCGGACGGTTTTGTGCTGACGCTCTCCACTCGCAGCGTCGCCTGCAATTCGCTGGTCGTGGCTTGCGGGGGCAAGTCGATCCCCAAAATGGGCGCGTCCGGTTTCGGCTACGAGCTTGCTGCGCAATTCGGCCTTGCGGTGGTGGAAACACGGCCGGCGCTGGTGCCGCTTACCTTCGACGCAAGAACGCTGGAGCGGCTGGCGCCCTTGGCCGGCAATGCCGTCGATGCCGAAGTCGCCTGCGGCAAGACGCGGTTTTCAGAAGCGATGCTGTTTACGCATCGCGGCTTGAGCGGGCCATCCATCCTGCAAATATCGTCCTACTGGCGCGAGGGCGACGAGATCCGCATCGCCATGCTGCCGGGGATGGATGTGGCGGAACTGCTTCGCGCCGCCCGGCGCGTCAACGGCAGGCAAGCGGTGCAGACGGTGCTGGCAAACCATTTGCCGAAGCGCCTTGCGCAAGCGGTCGCCGAGCGTAGCGGGATCGATGGCAATCTCGCCGATTTGACAGACCTGCAAATGAAAACCGTCGAAGCCGCCGTCAACGACTGGCGCATCAAGCCGGCCGGCTCCGAGGGCTACCGCACGGCGGAAGTGACGCTTGGCGGTGTCGATACCAACGGGCTCGATCAGAAGACGATGCAGGCGAAATCCGTGCCGGGGCTGTTTTTCATCGGCGAAGTCGTCGATGTCACGGGCTGGCTGGGCGGCTATAATTTTCAGTGGGCTTGGTCGTCCGGCTGGGCCTCGGGCCAGGTGTGCTGATATTCAGGTGAGGCCGGCCTGCAAACGACGGCTTTCTGTGCTTCCGGTGCTCGCGTACCAAAAGTACGCTCCGCTCCGGTTCTCGAAATCCATCGTTTTCGGCTCGGCCTGACCTGAATCTCAGCGCACCTGTTGCGCGTGCATCCGTCGCCTCGGAAAAAAATCTTTCCATAACCCCAAGGATTGGCCATTAGCCTTCGTCCAACAGGCAAATGATGGCGATGATGCTGGATGAAAGCGAAGCCTCCGACGCCGAATTGATCGGGCGGGCGAAGGGCGGAGACAGGGGCGCCTTCGGCAAATTGCTGGAGCGGCACTACGACTTCGTCTATCGCGCCGCCTATCGCTGGTGCGGAAAGAAGGCCGATGCCGAAGACATCGCCCAGGAGGTCTGTGTCCGTCTCGGCAAGGCGATCCGCGACTACCGCGGCGGCGGCGCGTTCACGACATGGCTCTATTCCGTGACGTTGAACGCGGCGCGCGACATGATGCGCAAGACCACGCGCGAAAACGTCAAGAGCGAGGCTTTCGGCGCCTACAGCATGATATCGGGAGAGGCCCCGGCCGAACCTGAAGATCCCACTGAGGCGCTCTGGGCAGCGGTGCGGCAATTGCCGGACAAGCAGCGCGATGCAGTACTTCTGGTCTATGGCGAAGGTTTGAGCCATGCGGCCGCCGCCGAGGCGATGGCAATCTCGGAGACGACGGTTTCCTGGCACATCCATGAAGCGAAGAAACGGCTGAAGACGTTGATTCGTTCAGCCGGGGAAGTGTGACCATGGTCGACGACAACGAACTCAACAGGCTGCGCGACGCAGCAGTACCGGCGCCGGGCGAAAGCGCGAAGGCACGCGCCTTCGAAGCCGCCATGAGCGCCTATGATCAGGAAAATATTTCTGCCGTCACCCAAGGATCGGTCGGCGGGCTTCGTCTCACAGAGCGAGCACAAAAGCTCTGGAGCGAGATCATGCAAAAGAAACTCATCGCCACGCCAGCCATTGCCGGGCTCGTCGCCCTGCCGATCGCCGGATACGCCACCTTCCACATACTGAGGGAACAGCCGTTGCCGTTCGGCGGCGACGAGAAGATCACCGAAACGCTGGCCGACAAGCCGGCGATCAACGCGCCGGTAAAAGAAAAGCAGGCGCCTGAAGGCGACAAGAAGGCCGACGCCGATGTGCGAAGCCGCGACACCACTACGCCGCTTACGCCACCCGCGCCGCCGAAGCCCGAATCGACCGTTGCTGTCGCCCCGGCGCAGCAGGATGCGCTGGGGCGCGGCGTGTTGGCCGAGCCTGCGCCAGTTGAGAGCCGCGAGTTTTCGCTTGACGGCACCGCTGCCCCGGCCGGCGGCGCGCGGGTCGACCGCATGGCCGGCGCGACCGAATCCAAGTACTTGGCACAGCCTTCGACGATGCCGGCCGACCAGATTGCGCCGCAGGAGCCAAACCGCGACCGCGTCGAGGATTTCAAGACCAATCCGGTGCATGCAGCCCTTCAGGATCCGGTCTCGACCTTCTCGATCGACGTCGACACGGCTTCCTATTCCTTCGTCCGCGGCTCGCTGAAGCAGGGCTACCTGCCGCAGGCCGATACGGTCCGCGTCGAGGAGATGGTCAATTACTTCCCCTATGACTGGAAGGGTCCGGACTCGGCTTCGACGCCGTTCAACTCGACCGTCAGCGTCATGCCGACGCCGTGGAACGGGCACACCAAGCTGATGCACGTCGCCATCAAGGGCTTCGACATCAAGCCGGTCGAGCAGCCCAAGGCCAATCTGGTGTTCCTGATCGACGTCTCGGGTTCGATGGACGAGCCTGACAAGCTGCCGCTGCTCAAGTCGGCTTTCCGGCTGCTGGTCAGCAAGCTCAAGGCGGACGACACCATCTCGATCGTCACCTATGCCGGTGACGCCGGCACCGTGCTGATGCCGACCAAGGTTACCGAGAAGGACAAGATCCTCAACGCCATCGACAATCTGTCGCCCGGCGGCTCGACGGCCGGCGAGGCGGGCATCAAGGAAGCCTACAGGCTTGCCCAGCAGTCCTTCGTCAAGGACGGCATCAACCGTGTGATGCTGGCCACGGACGGCGACTTCAATGTCGGCCAGACCGATGACGACGATCTGAAGCGGCTGATCGAGCAGGAGCGCAAGACCGGCGTGTTCCTGTCGGTATTCGGCTTCGGCCGCGGCAATCTGAACGACCAGATGATGCAGACCATCGCCCAGAACGGCAACGGCACCGCCGCCTATATCGACACGCTGGCCGAGGCCGAGAAGGTTCTGGTCGAGGATGCCTCCTCGACGCTGTTCACCATCGCCAAGGACGTCAAGATCCAGGTCGAGTTCAATCCGGACAAGGTCTCGGAGTACCGGCTGATCGGCTATGAAACCCGCGCCTTGAACCGCGAGGACTTCAACAATGACCGCGTCGATGCCGGCGATATCGGCTCCGGTCATTCGGTGACCGCCATCTACGAGATCACGCCGAAGGGCAGCGGCGGCGAGCAGATGGATCCGCTGCGCTACGGCCAGGCAACGGTCAACAATGGCGGCGTCGCCAATGCCGACGAATATGCCTTTGTGAAAATCCGCTACAAGCTGCCGAACGAAGACGTCTCGAAGCTGATCACCACGCCGGTGACCTCGGCCAACGAGGTCGCGTCCTTCGACCAGGCCAGCACCGACCAGCGTTTCTCCGTCGCTGTCGCCGCCTTCGGCCAGAAGCTGCGCGACGAGGATGCGACCGCGAAGTTCGGCTACGACAAGATCATGGAGATTGCCACCGCCGCCCGAGGAGCCGACCCGTTTGGGTACAGGTCCGAGTTCCTTTCGCTTGTGCGCCTTGCCTCGGCGCTGGGCGGTAACCGGTAGTGGCAATAACGCCGGTTCCTTTCAGACGGGGGTCGTTCTGATACGGGGAACCGGCTACGGGCGGGTGAGGCAGGCCGGCGGGGGAAACCCTGCCGGCCTTTTTTCGGATCGATTGATCCGAAGCGCACAGATGATCCGCCTGATAGTTAAATTGCGCGGCTTTTCCGGAACGTCATCGCAATGCCCTGCTATTATTGCACGGGGTCGGGACTGGGCTTGGGGAGCCGGGAATTGCAGATCATGAACATTGGAAACACGACTCCGGCGGTGAGACACACGCAGGCGTCGGGAACGCTGTCGCCAGAATCCAGGCGCATCATGGATGACGTCGACGCAGCCCGGAATACCGCAAAGTCGGCGCTGACCAATGACCGCTTTCGCGTCATGCTGGAGCAGATCGGCAATCCGCAGTCGTCGGGTGACCTGGTGACGATGAGCGGCAACGCCAACGGCACCGCCCCGGATTTCAAGACGGCGCTATCGCGTTACGCTGAAAACAGCGAATAAGTTCGATATCAGGCGCGGCTGCGGCGGCGTTCGCGGCGGGCTTCGCTGGTCTCGGCGGTGTTTTCCGTTGCCACCTTGTTGCGCATCGGACCGATGCGCTCGACGATCCCCGCGACGGTCGGGCGTTCGGATTTGGTGTGCGCGTCGAGCGCCTTGCGCATGGCGGCAAGGTGCTGGAACGAGGTGCCGCAGCAGCCGCCGATGATCTTCGCGCCGCCATCCACCGCCAGCCGGACATAGTCGGCCATCAGCTCCGGCGTGCCGGAATAATGGATCTCGGTGCCACGAAATTCGGGAATGCCGCAATTGCCCTTGACGATCACCGTCGCTTCCGGCTTCGCCTCGGTCATGTCGAGCAGCGAGGCCAGGATGTCGGAGGCGCCGACACCGCAATTGGCGCCGACACCGAGCGGTGTCTCTGAAAGTCCGTCGACGACGCCGTGGATATCCCTGGGCAGCAGGCCCATCATGGTGCGGCCGGCAGTGTCGAACGAACCGGTATAGGTGTAGGGCAGGCCGACGCGGATGGCGGCCTCCGCCGCGGCGCGGATTTCGTCCGGCGCAGACATGGTCTCGATCCAGGCGACTTCGGCGCCGCCTTCCTTGAGACCCTCGATCTGCTCGGCAAAAGCCTCGACTGCTTCGTCATAGGTCATGGCGCCGAGCGGCACCAGCAACTCGCCGGTCGGACCGACCGAGCCGGCGACGATGACTTTCCTGTCGGCCTTGTCGGCGACCGCGCGGGCAATCTCGGCGGCGCGCTTGTTCAGCGCATGCACGCGGTCCTGCGCATGATGCAGCTTCAGCCGGTGGCGGGTGCCGCCGAACGAGTTGGTGAGGATGATATCGGCGCCGGCGTCGACGAAATTCTGGTGCAGGCTGGTGATGGTGTCGGGCGCTGCCTCGTTCAGCAACTCCGGCGCTTCGCCGGCCTCCAGACCCATGGCGAACAGATTGGTGCCGGTGGCGCCATCGGCGAGCAGCACGCCCTTTTCGGCCAGCAGAGCATCGATGGGATTGTTCGCGGTCATCGGATCGACTTTCAGTATTTGAATGGAATAAGGATATAAAGAAGTCTTTATGTCCAGTCAATGTGTTTGCGACCGGCAATTGCCGGGCGGCGCACCTTTCCGGGGCGTTGGGGATCAGGCAGAACCCGATGGAAATGACGCGCCGGCCAGATTGCGCGCGTAGGCGGCGGCCTCATGCGGGTTGATGTCGGCGGCGCGGATCAGATTGTCGAAATGCTGGGTCAGCGCTTGGACCGGCTGGGTGGCGTTCAGCACGACATACATGTCGCCGACATATATGGCGGCGCGATAAGGGCCGAAGATGGTCAGCGGGATGGAATAGCGCATGCGGCCGTCATAGAGGAACAGGCGGAAGGTGGGGTAGAGATCGTCAAGCAGCGTCGCCATATGGGCAAGCTGCTGCCGGCGGTCAGCCTCGGGAAAGCGGTCCCAGACGCCCAGGCCGCGGGCGAAAATCTCCAGCGTGTGGCGCGGCATGCAGACCTCCATGTCGGTCTCAGGGCGCCGGTTGTACTCGATGCGGTACTGCGTCTCGCTCGCCTGAGCGAGGCGGCTGCGGTTGGTGATGTTGGCTTCGTAGTCGACCAGCTGGCGTGTGCGCAGGAGGTCGGGAATGCCGGCCGGCACATAGCGGATCTTGGTGCCTGCGGCCTCGGCGAACCATTTGGCGAGCAGCGTGCGGTCGAAGCCGTCGGGCGCCTCTTCGATCTCCAGGCTTTCGCGGATTTCGCCGGTGACGCCTTCGTCCTGGGAGAGGCCGAGGAGCCAGTCCAGCGAGATCTTGAATTCGGCGGCGATGTTGAGCAGCGTTTCGGCGCGCGGCAGGCGCGTCGAGGCGCCGGACATCAGTTGCGACAGCGCCGACCGATCGATGCCGACTGCTGACGCGAAGGCCGACTGGTTGAGGTCGGACCGTGTCAGGAGCAGCTTCAGACGCTCCCGAAAGATTGCCGACAGGTCCCGTTTGTCCACTGTTCGTTCTCCGCGCTCACTTAGGAAAAATTTGCGCCATAGCCGTCGAATCAGCACTCCAGGCGTAAATGAATCCCTAGGGTTGTTTACAATGTGTAACATCTGCGGTCAAAAATGCGCAAATGCAACATTTTGTACACTTTGTCTCGTTGAGTGGAATCGCTTCTCCTGACACTATGTTGTCAGGAACCAATTGGGGTTTCGGCGGCTGAGGGACAGTGGTCGATAGCATGACAGGCAAGAGCATCAAGCGACGCAACGCAGCAGCCATCGAGTGGCCGACCGTGGTTCTCGCTTTCTTCTGTTACGGAATGTGGCTCGCTGCCGGGCTCCTGCTCTGGCCCTCTTATCCGATCCTGGCACTTCTTCTCCTCGGCTTCATCCTGGCCTTGCAGTCGTCGATCATGCACGAAGTGCTGCATGGCCATCCGACGCGCAGCGCGCTCATCAACGAAGCCTTCGTCTTCCTGCCGATCGGCCTGGTCTGGCCGTTCCGTCGCTTCAAGACGCTTCATTTGCGCCACCACGCCGACGAGCGCCTGACCGATCCGCTCGACGATCCCGAGAGCTATTACCAGGCGCTGTGGATGCATGACGATCTGCCGCCGACGATGAAATTCCTGCTCAAGATAAACAACACCATGGCCGGCCGTTTCTTCCTCGGCCCTTGGCTGTCCTGCATCGGTTTCTTCGTCGACGACGCCAGGCATGTGATTGCCGGCGACAAGGTGATCGGCAAGGCATGGCTGCTGCATGCGATCGGCCTCGCCATCGTAGTGCCGATCGTGCAGTTCGGCTTCGGCATTCCCGTATGGCTCTACATTCTGGTGCCGGTCTGGCTCGGCCAGTCGCTGATCGCGGTCCGGACTTTCGCCGAACATCAGTGGTGCGAGCACCCTGAAGGACGCACGGTGATCATCGAGCGCTCGCCGCTGTCGTTCCTGTTCCTCAACAACAATCTGCACTTCGTTCACCACAAGACCCCGACCGTTGCCTGGTACAGGCTTCCAAAACTGTTTGCCGACCGCCGCGACGAGTGGCTGCGGATGAACAATGGCTACGCCTATCCGAACTATTTCGCACTGATCAAGGCCTACGCATTCAAGGCCAAGGAGCCGATCGTGCACCCGGTGCTGCGCCGCCAGCCCGAGCCGGGCAGGGCGTTCAAGCCGCGCATCAGGGCGCGCAGCATCAGCGGGCTTGGCAGCGCGCCGGTTCCGGCCGAGCCGCCGAAGGAATAATCCCCGGACATCCCGGTGTCGGCCAATTCTGATTGAACGCCGCGTTTTTGCGATCCTTTCCCGAGCCATGATGATTGAGTGTCGGCATGAGTGAATTGATTGCGGCATTGCCGATGTACGACTGGCCCGAAGTGCGCGGCGAGGTCGACGCGCAATGGGCAGCGTTGCGCGAGGCTTTTCGGCACAAGGGCATCGATGCGCCGCAGACAATCGTGCGCCGCAGTGGCGACCTGCCGCCGGTGCCGGGCGGTATCCGGGACGCCGAGGGCAAGCTAATCGCGCCCGATCCGGCGACACTGCCGCCGAACGAACTCGACCATCACCAGCTTTGGCTGCATCCGGCGCTGCTGTTCGCGCAGACCTGCTGGGGGCCGATGGAACTCGGCCTGAACAAGCATGTGCAGGTGGTCGGCCAGCCGAGCTACGACGCTTACGAAGGCGGCCAGGGCGAACTCTATTCCAGCGCGCTGGTGATGCGCACAGGCGAGGGATCGGAAGTTCGCTCGCCCGCGGATGGCAAAGCCTTGCTGCCGCTCGATCTGATGCGTGGCAAGCGTTTTACCTACAACAGCCTCGATTCGATGTCGGGCATCATCGCGCTGACGCGCGATCTGCAGGCCGCCGGCGAAAGCCTGGATATCTTTTCCTCGCGCAGCGAAAGCGGTGGCCATCGCGGCTCGATCGTCGCGGTCGCCGAGGGCAAGGCGGATATAGCTGCCATCGACTGTGAGAGCTGGGCGCTGGCGCAGCGTTTCGAACCTGCGGCAAACGCCGTGAAGGTCGTCGGCTGGACGGCAAGGCGCAAAGGCCTGCCCTACATCACCGCCAGGACGACGCCGGAAAGGACGCTCAAGGCTCTGCGCGAGGCGCTTGCCGGATCAGCCGAGCAGCCTCGCATCCAGCTTGTAGGTTGAAAGCTGCTCGTTACCGGTCTCGGTGATCAGGATCTGTTCCTCGATCTTGACGCCCTCATGGCCGCCGAGACGGCCGATATAGCTTTCCACGCACAGGACCATTCCCGGCTCCAGCACGCCGTCGGGCGTGTCCGGCGTCCAGTCGCTTGCATGCGGCAGGGTTGGATACTCGTCGGCGAGGCCGACGCCGTGATAGAGCACGCCGTAGCGCGCCGGGAAGCAATCTCCCGGCGGCACCACCGAGCGTTCGACCAGGTCGCGGAAGGATATGCCGGGCTGCATCAATTGCGTGTTGTGGGCGATCTGGTCGGCGGCGATGTGGAAGAGGTCCCGTTGCTCGTTCGATGGTCTCGCATCGCCGCAAAGCCAGGTGCGTGAGAGATCGGCGCAGAAGCCGTAGGGGCCGATCAGGTCGGTGTCGAAGGCGACGAGGTCGCCTGCTTCGATCACCCGCGATGAGCATTCCTGGAACCACGGATTGGTGCGCGGTCCCGAGGCAAGCAGCCGGGTTTCGATCCATTCGCCGCCGCGCGCAATGTTGCCGCGGTGGAGTTCGGCCCACAATTCGTTTTCGGAAATGCCCGGCGTTAGCGCCTTCTCCATTTCACCCATCGCCGCTTCGCAAGCGACGATTGCGCGGCGCATGGCGAGGATCTCGTCCGGCGATTTGATCAGCCGCGCATTTTCCATCACCGCTTCGCCATTGCCGATCGAAATGCCGAGGCGGGCGAGTTCCTCGACGCCTTCCGGGTTGATGTGGTCGACCGCAATGCGGCTGTTGCCGCCGCCATGCTCCTTGACCAGATCGGCGATGCCGGCCGCCCATCGGCGGACTTTGTGCTCGGTCAGCTCGCCGCCATAGAGATACATCCACGACACTGCCGGCCGCACCTCGTCGACGACGCCGGAATGATCGGACAGATGCTCGCAAGAGAAATAGTCGAACAGCACCACGGGTCCCTCAGTGGCGACGAAGCAGTGGCGGGTCGGATTGTGCGCGACCCACAGCTGCATGTTGGTCGAATCGGTGGCGTAGCGGATGTTGACGGGGTCGTAGAGCAGCGCGCCGGCGTAGTTTCGGCGCCTCAGTTCGGCGCGGAGGCGCTCGAGCCGGTATTTGCGCATCGCGGCAAGATCGGGCGCGGCGATGCCTGCCGCTTGCCATTCGGCTTCAGCCAGCGCGCCATAGCCCAGCACATGCTGGTTCAGCGACGCCGCCTTCTGGCGCGATGTTTCGCGCAAGGCTTCGACCGAGCCGGGCTCGAACGGCATGATCTTGCGATGACGACCGAACCCTTGTTTCTCCACCCGACGCCTCCCTGCCGACTTACTGTGGCGCTGCGCCCGCGGCCGCTTTCTTCAGCCGCGTGACCGTCAGCGTGCGGGTGGGCGGCTCGCTGTCGAACAGCATCGGAACGACCAACTGCTGCGGCGAGCCGTCAGCGACATAGCCGGCCTCGCTCAAGGCCCGCAGGATGCCCTCGGGAGGTTCCTTGTCATTGGCCATCACGAGCACCGCCGGCTCGATCAGCAAATGGCCGAAGTCCGGCATCTCGTCGTCGAGCACGACCAGATCGGGATCGACAAGACGCAGATTTCCCACCCAGTGCCAGCTCGATATCGCCGTGCGAACCGGACCGTTTGCCGTCAGCTGGCCATAGAGCGACTGGTAGTCGACACGCACGATGCTGCCGCGGCTGTCGCCGCCATTGAGGTGCGTGTACCAGGTCACCGGCAGCACGAGGATGGCAAGCGTTGCGCCGACAAAGACGACGACGTCCTGCACCTTCCTTCCCTTGTCGCCTCTGGCATCCATCCGCAAGGCCAGCGCGACCGGCAGCAACACAAGGATGGGAAGCATCCAGCGATCGCGAAATTGCGTCGTCCCGCTCGCCAGGACGAGCACGATGGTCATCGCCAGGGCAAAAGCGATGGTGCGCCACACCAGTTTCTCGGTCCATGGCGCCGGTTGCAGCGCGGGCGCCGGCTTTTTCCATGCGATGAGCAAAGCCGCGACGAATATGCCGGCCGGCAACACGGCGAAATACAGGATAGCCTTGCCCAGTCCGCGCATTCCGTAGAATGCGGTTTGTATGGCGCTTTCTCCTCTGCCCATGCCGAAGCCGCCGCTGTGCGACAGCAACTGGTCGGTGTAGGTCAGGTTCCAGTAGAGCGTCGGCAGGCAAAGCAGCACCGCCACGACAAGGCTGATCGAAAACCGGCGGTTGAGCATGACGCCGCGCGTTTCGCGCAGCGACAGGGTGGACAGCATCAGCGCGCCGAGAAAGATCGCGTTGTTGTATTTCGACAGGATGGCGGCGGCCATCGCCACGCCAAACAGCACATAGGTGGCCAGCGAACGCCGCTGCACCAGTTCAACGAGCGCAAGAAACAGCACCACTGAAAAACAGAAAGCGGCGATCGAGTGGGTGAGGGCGTGCTGCATCTCCCACACCATCTGCGGAAACAAAAGCAGGCCGAACATAGCGGCGGCGCCGGCTCGGCTCGAATAGCCGAGACGGCGGACAGCGGCGAAAACCGATGCCAGCGCTAGTCCGATCAGGACGTACTTAACGATCTTGAGCGCGAGGATATTCGTTCCGACCACGGAGGCGACCAGGCGGGCAAGCCATGTGTAAAGCGGTGGCTGCGACCCGCCATAGCCGGCCCAGAAATAGCGCATGTACATCAGCTGTTCGGAATCGTCGACGCCGACGCCGGTTCCGACGATATGGGACGACAGCGTCATCACCACGATCTGGACCAGGCAGTAGGGCGCGAGACAGAAGAGGGCGGCGTTGAAGGGACCGACCTTGCCGTTGCAGAGCCAGTCCGTCCATTTCTCTAGATAGCGCAAGGGAATCGTCTTCTCATCGGGGGAAAATGCCTGCGGCCAACTTCCGAAGGCCCCTTACACGATCTCACGCTCCCTGTCGCCTTTTCAGGTCCGCATCTTCTCGCCGCTGGGGTCGAAGGGCGCCTCGACATTGATACGCGCCGGACGCCGGTGGCCGAGGATCTCGATCTCGAACAGTCCGGCACTTTCGTCCTCGGCGAGTGCCGCCGGCACATAGCCCTGCGCCATCGACTTCTGCACATAGTGCGCATAACCGCCCGAGGTGACCCAGCCGACCACGCGCCAGTCGCCGTCGACGATGCCGCGCACGGCGGAAGCGCCTTCGGCAGCCTTTGAGCCACGCACTTCCTTGCCTGCCGTATCGAAGCGTGGCGCGCCATAGCCATGCGGCTTTTCCACCGTGCCATAGTCCTTGCCGACCTTGGCCCAGATCGGCTCGTCGCCCATGACATCGGCGTCGGCCGCATCGACGATAAAGGAAACGCGGCGCAGTTTCGGCCCTTCCGCCTGTTCCTTGGCGGCGGCCTCGCGGCCGATGAAGTCGTTCTTCTCCAGCTTGATGAAGCGGTCCATCGCGCCTTCGAACGGCCCGTAGATCGGGCGCAGCTCGCGGTACCAGGTCGGGAAGTTCTTCTCCAGGCGCATGGAGAGCAAAGCGCGCATGCCGAAATCGACGAGGCCGAACTCCTCGCCGGCGTCCT
This sequence comes from Mesorhizobium sp. M0052, assembly GCF_040323255.1. Lineage (NCBI taxonomy): Bacteria > Pseudomonadati > Pseudomonadota > Alphaproteobacteria > Hyphomicrobiales > Phyllobacteriaceae > Mesorhizobium > Mesorhizobium sp. M0052. The sequence continues at coordinate 161,271 of NZ_JAMYUS010000008.1, forward strand.
TGATCGCCTTGTAGACCAGGCGCTCATAGGCCGGCGCCATCCAGATTTCATAGCCGAGATCGCCGGTATAGGTGATGCGGTTGACCATGCAGGGCGCGCCGCCGACCGCCATTTCGCGGAAATCCATGAAGCGAAACGCCTTGGTCGAGATGTCGACATCGACCAGCTTCTGCAAGAGGTCGCGCGATTTCGGCCCGGCGATCGACAGGCCGACGAGCGTCTGATCGAAGCGGTGGATGCGCACCGAACCATCCTTCGGCAGGTGCTTCTCGAACCAGCGCATGTGGTATTTCTGCGCGGCGGACGAGCCCCAGATCATAAATCTGTCGTCGCCTGCCTTGGCGATGGTGAAGTCGCCGATCAGCTTGCCGAACTCGTTGATCATCGGCGTCAGCACGATGCGGCCGATCTTCGGCATGCGGTTGGTCATCAGCCGGTTGAGGAAATCCTCAGCCGCAGGTCCCGACACTTCGTATTTGGCGAAGTTGGCGATTTCGGTGACGCCGACGCGTTCGCGCGTGGCGCGCACTTCCTCGCCGATAGGACCGAAATCGTTTGAGCGGTGGAAGGAGACGACGTCCTTCGGCTCCTTGCCCTTCGGCGCGAACCACAGCGGGGTCTCCAGGCCCCAGCTATCGCCCATGACGGCGTTGTTGGCGAGCATCGTGTCATAGAGCGGCGTCGTCTGCGCCGGACGCGCAGCCGGCAGCTCTTCATTGGGGAAGCGGATGGAGAAGCGGCGCGAATAGTTTTCGCGCACCTTTGCGTTGGTGTAGCGCAGGCCGGCCCACTCGCCGAAGCGGGCGACATCCATGCCCCAGACGTCGAAGCCGGGATCGCCATGCACCATCCAGTTGGACAGCGCGAGGCCGACGCCGCCGCCCTGGCTGAAGCCGGCCATGACGGCGCAGGCGCACCAGAAATTGGTCAGACCCTGCACCGGCCCGACCAGCGGATTTCCGTCGAGCGCGAAGGTGAAGGGGCCGTTGATGATCTGCTTGATGCCGGCTTTCTCGATGCCGGGGAAATGCTTGAAGCCGATCTCCAGCGACGGCGCGATGCGGTCGAGGTCGGGCGGCAGCAGTTCATGGCCGAAATCCCACGGCGTGTTGACCGGCGACCATGGCTTGCAGGCCTTTTCATAGGTGCCGAGCAGGATGCCGTTGCGCTCTTGTCGGGTGTAGATCTCGCCCTTGAAGTCGAGCACGCCGATCATCTCGCGGCCGGTCGATTTGTTGAACTCTTCGACCTCGGGCATCGGCTCGGTGAGCAGGTACATGTGCTCCATGGCCAGCACCGGCAGTTCGACGCCGACCATGCGGCCGATCTCGCGCGCCCACAGGCCGCCGCAGTTGACGACATGCTCGGCGTGGACGGTGCCCTGTTCGGTGACGACGTTCCAGGTGCCGTCAACTTCCTGCGTCAGTTCGACGACGCGGTTGCGCAGCACGATCTCGGCGCCCAGCTTCTTGGCCGCCTTGGAGTAGGCGATCGTCGTGCCGGAGGGATCGAGATGGCCTTCGACCGGATCCCACATGGCGCCGACGAAATTGGTCTCGTCCATCAGCGGGAACATCGCCTTGGCTTCGGAGGGCGTGATCAGCTCGGTGTCCATGCCGAGATAGCGGCCCTTGGCGTGGGCCAGGCGCAGAAAATCCATGCGCTCGGGCGTATCGGCCATCATCACGCCGCCGGTCAGATGCAGCGAGCAGGACTGGCCGGAGATTTCCTCGATCTCCTTGTAGAGCTGCACCGTATAGGCCTGCAGCTTGGCGACGTTGGGATCGCCGTTCAGCGTGTGGAAGCCGCCGGCTGCGTGCCAGGACGAGCCGGAGGTGAGCTCGGAACGCTCGATCAGCATGATGTCGGTCCAGCCGGCCTTGGCCAGGTGATAGAGCACCGAGCAGCCAACGACGCCGCCGCCAATGACAACCGCTTTTACATGAGATTTCATGAGAGATAGGTCCGTTTTTGCGTAAATTGAATCAGGTGTGTCGGTTGGCAGGATGCCGCCAGTTGCTTGCCGATCAAAAATCGGTCGGCGCGCCGCCTTCGGCCGTGCGCTTTTCGACGAAGTCGTTGAGCTCTTCGCGGATCGCCGGGTCCATATAAGGTTCCTCGTAGGATGCCAGCCGCTCCTTCCAGACCTTGTTGGCCTTTTCCAGCGCGGTCGGCGATCCGGCTTCGGCCCAGGTCTCGAAATTGCGCCAGTCGGAGAGGATGGGCGAGTAGAAGGCTGTCTTGTAGCGGTCCTGCGTGTGCTGGGTGCCGAAGAAATGGCCGCCGGGGCCGACCGACTGGATGGCGTCGAAGCCGAGCGCTTCGTCGGACAGGTCGAGCGGGGTGAGGAACTCGGCCACCATCTGCAACAGGTCGATGTCCAGGATGGTCTTCTCGTAGGAACAGCGCAGGCCACCTTCGAGCCAGCCGGCGCCGTGCATCATCAGATTGCCGCCGCCCTGGATGGCGCCCCACAGCGAGAACACGCTTTCATAGGCTGCCTGCGCGTCGACCGTGTTGGCGGCGCAGGTATTGGAGGTGCGGTAGGGGATCTTGTAACGGCGGGCAAGCTGGCCGCCGACAAGCTGCGCCTTCATATATTCAGGCGTGCCGAAGGCCGGCGAGCCTGACTTCATGTCGACATTCGAGGTGAAGCCGCCATAGCCAACCGGCGCGCCCTTTCTCACCATCTGGGCAAAGGCGATGCCGGACAGCGCCTCGGCATTTTGCTGCACCAGCGCACCGGCGATGGTCACCGGCGCCATCGCGCCGGACAGGGTGAAGGGCGTGATGACGACGACCTGACCCTTGCTCGACATCTGGATGATGCCTTCCATCATCGGCACATCCAGTTTCAGCGGCGAATTGGTGTTGATGATGGTGAAGACGGACGGCTCTTCGAGCATCTGCTCATGGCTGATGCCGCGGGCGATCCTGGCGATCTCGATGCCGTCGACATTGCGCTCCTTGCCGAGCGAATAGATGTGGAACACCTTGTCGGTCAGCGTGGCGAGGTCGCGGATGCATTCGAGGTGGCGCACGGAAGGATGGATGTCGGTCGGCTCGACCGGATAACCGCCGGTGCAGTTCAGGATGTTGTGCATCTGCGCCAGGCGCAGGAAGTTGCGGTAGTCCTGCTGGTTGCCCGGACGGCGGCCGCGATCGAGGTCGGAGCAGTTCGGTGCCGACGCCATCATCGACAGGATCACATTGTTGCCGCCGAAGCGCACATTGTGCGCCGGGTTGCGGGCATGGAGCGTGAATTCCGACGGGCAGTTGGAGATGAGATCGAGGATCATGTCGCTGTCGAAGCGCACGCGCTCGCTGCCCTCGCGGACATCAGCGCCATTTTCCTTCATGATGCGGCGCGCTTCGTCATGCAGCACGTCGACGCCTATTTCCCTCAAGACGCGCAGCGAGGCGAGGTGGATCGATTCCAGCTCGTCGTCCGAGATCAGCTTGGTCGGCGTCAGCGGATTTCTCAGTTGTCGAAAAGCCGGCTGTTCGAAGGCGGCCGAGCCGCCGGCGCGCTTGCCCGCACGGCCACCGCGACGGGCACGGTCGGCTGCCAAAGGCGGTTCGGCTGGATGCAGGGCGGCGGTCATGATGGTCCTCGTACGATGCTGGTAGCGGGCGGCATAATGGACCGGCGGCTGTCCGGCCATTGCGGAGGCGGCGACCACTAGGACGAGGGAAGCGACATGCCCGAACGGCAGTCCGATAGCTGACAACCTTGCCGGGGATTGGCGGACAGGACGCGCCCACTGCGGCTCTTGGCGCAAGGGGATTTCAGGCGCGGCCCTTCCTTTCCCTAAATCGAACCGCTAGCTCAATGGTTTGCCGCTGGATGGGCCGGCAATTCATGTGGAAGGCATCATGGCTGCGACCGGTTCGAGCGATGGCGAAGCGGGGACGCAATGGGCGGCGCTTGCCGGCGTAACTGCCGCCCTCGCGATGTTCGGTGCGGCGCAAGGGCTGAGCTCGCCGCTGTTTACGCTGCTGATGCAGAAGCAAGGCATGTCGCCGGCGCTGATCGGCTTGTCGGCAGCGATGATGCCGCTTGGTCTGATCCTTTCGGCCTCGTTCGTGCCGGCAGCCATTCGGCTGGTCGGCGCGCGCAACCTGGCTGTGGGTTGCTCATTGATTGGGGCGCTGTGCTTCCTCGGCATCGGCTACCTGCAGGACTGGGTGGGCTGGTTCGTCATCCGCTTCACCATCGGTATCGTCATCAACCCGCTCTATATACTGGGCGAAGTATGGGCGCTGTCGCTGGCGCCGCCGTCGCGCCGCGGCAGAGTGATGGGGGCATTCAACACCGTGCTGGGCGCTGGCTATGCTGCGGGGCCTTTGGTCCTGACCGCGGTAGGGATATCGGGCTGGGTTCCTTTCCTGGTCGGCATGGCCGGCTTCATCCTGTGCGCCGCGATCCTTCGTGCTCTTTCGTCAAGCCTCGCCGGCTTCGAGGATGACGGCCAATTGCCCGGCGGCTTTTTCGGTTTCGCCAGGCTGGCGCCGGCGCTGTTGTTTGCCGTGCTGGTTTCAGCGGCGGTCCAGCAGGGCACCTACGCTTTGATGCCGGTCTTCGGTGCTGCCTATGGCTTGCCCGAAAGGACGCTGGCGGCCCTGGTGATGGCACTGTCGCTGGGAAACATCTTCCTGCAAATCCCGCTCGGCCTGCTGGCCGAGCGTTTCGGCGGGCGGGCGATGATCATCTTCTGTGCGTTGGCGACAACGGCCTGCGCGGTTTTGCTGCCGTTCCTGATCACGACGCCGGCGATCTGGCTCGTCCTTCTCGTCATGGGCGCGGTCGGCTATGGCGTCTACACCATGGCGCTGGTGGAGCTCGGCAGCCGCTTCAGGGGAACCGTGCTGGTCGCCGGCAACGCCGCCTTCGCATTGATGTGGGGCGCCGGCGGCATTGTCGGCCCGCCTGGCGCCGGTGCCTTGATGCAGACCATCGGTCCGCTCGGTCTGCCGGTGGTGATCGCCGGCCTCGACGCGCTGCTGGTGAGCTTCGCGCTCTATCGATCGTTCAAGCGCCAAAACTCCTGACAGGCCCAAAAGCTCCTGACAGGCCCAAACTCATGACAGGCCTTGTCTGGAGCAAACGGTTTTTCGCGGGGCGGGGCTTACCCGCGTCGGACAGAAAAGCTAGTCCTGAACCTGGTTTAGGTGCCAATGATGAACCTGGCGGAAGCTGACAACGAGAAGATGCAGTGGGCGGCGATCAGCGGCGTGATCGCGACCGTCTCGGTGTTCGCCATCGCGCAAGGCCTGTCCTATCCGCTGCTGAGCTTCATCCTGCAACGCCAAGGCGTTTCGCCGGCCATCATCGGGCTCTCGGCGGCAATGACGCCGATCGGCTTCATTGTCTCGTCGCCGCTGATCCCGGCACTGGCGCGCCGGTTCGGGGCAGGGCGCACCGCGCTTACCTGCGCGGCGCTTTCGGCTATTGTGCTTGCGCTGATCGGCTGGACGCAGAATGTCTATCTCTGGTTTCCGCTGCGCTTCTTGATCGGGGTGGTGACCAATCCACTCTATGTCTTGAGCGAAATCTGGGTCATTGCACTGGCGCCGCCATCGCGCCGCGGTCGCGTCATGGGTGTCTATTCAACCATCATCTCGGCCGGCTTCGCTGCCGGGCCGCTCTGCCTGCTCGCTGTCGGCACCGTGGGATGGCCGCCATTCCTGGTGGGGATCGCCGCCTTCATCTTCTGCGGCGCCTGCCTGGGGCTGGTGCTGCCGCGACTGCCGAAGGTCGACGAAGCCGGGCACAGGGTTTCGGTCATGGGCTTCATGCCCCTGGCATGGCTACTGCTGTCGGCGGTGGTCGTTGCCGCCGGTTTCGAACAGGGCGTGCTGGCGCTGCTGCCGGTCTACGGCACGCATTATGGCATCGCGGAAGCGCGCATGTCGGCGCTGCTGTCGGTGATGATCGCAGGCAATATCGCCATGCAGGTGCCGCTCGGCTTGCTGGCGGAACGGCTGACGGCGCGGCTGGTGCGATTCGTCTGCGTCGTGGTGACGGTGCTGGGCTGCGTGCTGCTGCCGCTGCTGATCGAGACGCCGTTGATCTGGCCTTGCGTCTTTATCTGGGGCGCGGTCTCCTATGGCATCTACACCATGTCGATCATCGAACTCGGCGAGCGCTTTACCGGCTCGGCGCTGGTCGCCGGCAATGCCGCCTTCTCCCTGATGTGGGGCATCGGCGGCATCGTGGTGCCGTCGCTGGCGGGTGGCGTCATGGATGTGATCGGCGCCTCCGGCCTGCCGATCACGCTGGGCACGATTTGTCTGGCACTGGCTGTGGCCACGGTCCTGCGCCGGCGGATGGTTTGAGGCCGCATTCCCCCGATGACCTGACGTACCATCTTGAATAAAACCGCTTGCAACGCGATGTAGGCAGGGCTGCCCGCCACTAGCCTGGAGACCATGCGTGACCCAATCGACGACAAAACGCCAGACGGATGCCACCGCGGAGGACAAGTTCCTCTGGTTGGAGGACCGGACCAGCAAGGAATCGCTCGACTGGGTGCATCGCCGGAACGAGATCACCATGGCCGAACTGCAGGGCGATCCGTCCTACCAGGCGGCGTTCGAGACGGCGCTCGACCTGATGACGGCCGAGGACAACATTGCGGTCGGTGCCGCGCTCAACGGTCAAGTCTATAATTTCTGGCAGGACAAGACCAATGTGCTCGGCCTCTGGCGCCGCACGACGGTTGCTTCCTACAAGACCGAGAAGCCTGTGTGGGAGACGATCATCGACTTCGACGTGCTGTCGGCCAAGGAGGGGGTGAAGTGGGTGTTCAGCGGCGCCAGCCGCCTTTACCCCGATTTCAACCTTTGCCTGGTGGCGATGTCGCCGGATGGCGGCGATGCCAGCGAGATGCGCGAATTCGACATCGAGACCAAATCATTCATCGAGGGCGGCTTCCGCGCTCCCGCCTCGAAATCCGGCTTTTCCTGGCTGGACAAGGACACGGTCATTGTCTCGGCTGCCTTCGATGAAGACGACAAGACCCAGTCCGGTTATCCGCGCGTCGTCAAGCTGTGGAAGCGCGGCACCCGGTTGGAGGAGGCGACGCCGATCTTCGAGGCCGAGAAGCAGGATCTCGCGGCCGGCGCGGGGGTCGAGCATGATGGCGACAGGCAGTATTTGTTTCTGGCCCGCACGATCGCCTTCTTCTCCTCGCACAGTTTTCTGCGCCTGCCGTCGGGCGAAAACCGCCGCATCCCGTTGCCGGACGATGTCACCGACAGCACCCTGTTCAAGGGTCGGTTTGTGTTCGGCGTGCGCAGCCCGTGGACGGCGCCGGATGGCACCGAATGCCTGCCGGACGGCCTCTATTCCCTGGATTTCGAACGCTGGATCGACACCGGCGAACTGGGTCCTGTCGAAACCATGCTTCAGCCGGCGCACCGTGTTTCGGTCGCCGGCATTGCCCGCACTCAGGACCGGCTGTTCATCAATCTGATGGACAATGTGCGCGGCAAGGTCGTTGTCGCCGAGCGCAGCGGCGACCGCTGGTCGCTGAAGCCGGTGGCGCTGCCCGAGAACGGCAATGTCGGCATCGCGCATGCCGAGCATTTCGGTTCCAGCGTCTCCTTCTCCTTCACCGATTTCCTGACGCCGAGTTCGATCATCTGGTCGGACGATGACGGGGTGACGCTGGCCACCGTGAAATCGCAGCCGGCGCGGTTCGACGCCGCGCCGCTGGTCTCGGAACAGTTCGAGGCGCGCTCGAAGGACGGCACCATGATCCCGTATTTCGTCGTCAGGCGGCGCGACCAGAAGGGTCCGGTACCGGCGCTTCTCTATGGTTATGGCGGCTTCGAAATACCGCTGCTGCCCGGCTATGCCGGCGTGCGCGGCAGGCTGTGGCTGGAGAAGGGCAATGCCTATGTGCAGGCCTGCATTCGCGGCGGCGGTGAGTTTGGGCCGGCCTGGCATCAGGCGGCGCTGAAGGGCAATCGCCAGACTGCCTTCGACGATTTCGCCGCGGTGGCGCAGGACGTCGTCAGGCGCGGCATCGCCACCGCTGCTTCCCTCGGCATCCAGGGCGGCTCGAATGGCGGCCTGCTTACCGGCGTTTCCCTGACGCAGCATCCCGAACTGTTCGGCGCCGTCATCATCGAGGTGCCGCTGCTCGACATGCTGCGCTACACCGAACTGCCGCCAGGCGCCTCGTGGATCGGCGAATATGGCGATCCGGCAAAACCGGAAGAGGCCAAGTGGCTCGCCGCCTATTCGCCGTACCATCATGTCTCGGCCGATGCCGACTATCCCCCGGTGCTGCTCACGACATCGACCGCCGACGACCGCGTCCATCCCGGCCATGCCCGCAAGATGGCCGCAAAGCTGCAGGAAGCAGGTCACGGCAAGACGTTGTTCTTCGAGGAGACGGAAGGCGGCCATGGCGGGCGCGGCGACCGCCGGCCGCAAGCGGCGCAAACCGCCATGAAATACGTGTTCCTGCAAAGGGTATTGAGCGGCACCGCTTGAATTTCGGGCCTCGGGCGGCATAGACTGCCGCCATGGTCTACATGAGCACATCCGGCGCCTTCGGGGTCGCGGTGACACCGTCGCCGCGCACGCTGCGCGCCGAACTGCTCAGGCTGTGCGCTCGCATCGGCTATTCGCCGCCCGCCGTCCTCTGACGAAGTCGCCCCGGCAGCTTGCCGGTTTGATTCCAGAGGAAAGAGCAAACCCATGACTTACCAGAACTATTCGCTGAAGCAGCTTCAGCAGATTGACGCCGCGCATCATCTGCATCCCTTCACCGACCACAAGGAATTGCGCGAGACCGGCTCGCGCATCATCACCCACGCCAACGGCCCGTTCATCTACGATGCCGACGGCACCGAAATACTCGACGGCATGGCCGGGCTGTGGTGCGTCAATGTCGGCTATGGCCGCGACGAGCTGGCCGACGCCGCTTACGCGCAGATGAAGGAATTGCCCTACTATAATTCCTTCTTCAAATGCTCGACGCCGACGCCCGTGCTGCTGTCGAAGAAGCTGGCCGAGCTGGCGCCCAAGGGCATCAGCCAGGTTTTCTACGGCTCCTCCGGCTCGGAGGCCAACGACACGGCGCTGCGGCTCGTGCGCCACTATTGGGTGCTGGAAGGCAAGCCGGAGAAGAACCGCATCATCTCGCGCAAGTCGGCCTATCACGGCTCGACCGTCGCCGGGACGTCGCTGGGCGGCATGGATTTGATGCACAAGCAGCTCGGCGGGGCGGTTCCCAACATCGTCCATGTCATGATGCCCTATGCTTATGAGTTGGCGCTGCCCGGCGAAAGCGACCATGATTTCGGCCTGCGCGCGGCCAAGGCCGTCGAGGACGCCATCCTCGAAGCCGGTGCCGACAAGGTGGCGGCCTTCATCGGCGAGCCGGTGATGGGCGCGGGCGGGGTGAAAATACCGCCGATGAGCTATTGGCCGGAAGTGCAGCGCATCTGCCGCAAATACGATGTGCTTTTGATGCTGGACGAGGTCATCACCGGCTATGGCCGCACCGGCGAATGGTTTGCGGCGCAGACCTTCGGCGTCGAGGCTGACACCATCACCACGGCCAAGGCACTGACCTCGGGCTATCAGCCGCTGTCGGCGCTGCTGGTCGGCGACCGTATCGCGGCGACGCTGGTCGAAAAGGGCGGCGAATTCTACCACGGCTATACCTATTCGGGTCACCCGGTGGCCTGCGCGGTGGCGCTGAAGAATCTCGAGATCATGGAGCGCGAAGGCTTGGTCGACAGGGTCAGGAACGACACCGGACCTTACTTCGCCCAGGCGCTGCAAGAGCGCATTGCCGGCCACGAACTGGTCGGCGAGGTGCGATCGATCGGGCTGATGGGCGCGATCGAGATCGTCAAGGACAAGGCGACCAAGGAGCGGTTCCTGCCGGCGGGCAGTGCCGCCGTCACCGTCCGCGACCACGCCATCGCGCAAGGCCTTATGCTGCGCGCCACCGGCGACACGATGATCCTGTCGCCGCCGCTGATCTGGACCCGCGCGACGATCGACATGGCTTGCGATCGCATCGCCAAAGCGCTGGATCTGGCGCAAGCGGATTTGCGCAAGAAGTAGATGGAACGAGCGTCGGGCGCCTTGCAAACAGGGCGCCCGGACTGTGCGCCTGCTTATCGTCAGGGTCGACGGGGTCAGCGCACCGATCGTGCTGGTCAATAAAGGCCATGAGGCAATTCCGAACGCTGCAATCGGAATAATAATTCAGACCGAGCAGTATAGTACTGCAAAACGCAAAAACCGCGCTCCATAGGAACGCGGCTTTGCCAGATACGCATGGCATTTCGCCAACAATACACTTGCGAAACTTACGGGCTCCGGTACGCGAGACCTGATCCGGAGCGCCGGGCGGATGCGATATGTCCGCCTCGCCATCCGTTATATAGGCACATCGTTACCGCCGGGTTATCGAGAGCTTAAGCAAATCTAAATTTGCAATTTTTCCGCGCAATAAAAATCGAGAAAAGCGCTGCCAAATTCGAAACTTATAGAGAACTGCCGCGAAGGAAATTTATGATGCCGGAAAAATCCGATCCGCCATTTCCCTGGGCGTTGAACAGCGCATAAAGCTGGGCCGCTTCGGCCCCCATTGGCGTCACCGCGCCGGCGCTTTGGGCCGCCTCCTGCGCCAGTTTCAGGTCCTTCAGCATGAGTGCTGCGGCAAAGCCCGGTTTGTAGTCGCGGTTGGCGGGTGAGGCCGGCACGGGACCCGGCACCGGGCAATAGGTGGTCAGCGACCAGCACTGGCCCGACGAGGTCGAGGCAACGTCGAACAGGGCCTGATGCGAGAGGCCGAGCTTTTCGGCCAGCACGAAGGCCTCTGCGACGCCGATCATCGAAATGCCGAGCATCATGTTATTGCAGATTTTGGCTGCCTGACCGGCGCCGTCGTCACCGCAATGGACGATGCGGCCTGCCATCGGCTTCAGGACCGGTTCGGCCTTGGCGAAGGCATCCTTGGCGCCGCCGGCCATGAAGGTCAGCGTTCCCGCAGCAGCACCGCCGGTGCCGCCGGAGACGGGGGCGTCGATCGAATGCAGCCCGTGCTTCCTTGCTACGGCATGCGCCTTGCGGGCCGACTCGACATCGATGGTCGAGGAATCAATGAACAGGGCGCCTGGTTTGGCCTTGGGTGCGATGTCCTCGTAGACCGAGAGCACGTGCTTGCCGGCGGGAAGCATGGTGATCACGACATCGGCGTCCTTCACCGCCGCCACGGCATTCGCCATGACAATGACGCCATGCTCGCGGGCGACGGTGAGGTTTTCCGGCATCAGGTCAAAGCCGTGCACCGCGTGCCCCGCCTTGACGAGATTGGCAGCCATCGGATTGCCCATATTACCCAAGCCGATGAAGGCGACAGTGGTCATAGCGGTGCTCCATGATGAGTAGGCAGTAGGCAGTAGGCAGTAGGGCGACCTATTCGGGTGCGAGTTTGAGAATAAGTTGGCGAAGCATCTTTCCGATGGCCTCGGCCGCCAGAAGCAGGTGCTCAGCTTGCCCATGCGTGGCAACGCCAATGCGTTGAGCGATTTGGAGGTGTGTCTCGAACTCCTTCAGCGAGCCTTGGGCTATCCTGAGAAATTGCTGATAGGAGCCTCGGTTGTCTCGGCCATAGCCTTCCGCGATGTTTGCAGGGACAGAGGTTGCTGAACGGCGGATTCGGCTGGTCAGCCCATATAATTCCTCTTTGGGGCATGTCTTGGTCAATGAGTAGGTGCTGACAGCCAGATCCATCGCCTGCTGCCATACGATAAGATCCTTGTACGAGTTGATCTTGCCGGTCATCCTTTGCCTACTGCCTACTGCCTACTGCCTACTGCCTACTGCCGTCCGATCAACGCCCGCGCGATGATGACGCGCATGATCTCGTTGGTGCCTTCGAGGATCTGGTGGACGCGCAGGTCGCGCACCAGTTTTTCGATACCGTAATCATGAAGATAGCCATAACCGCCATGCAGCTGCAGCGCCTCGTTGGCGACGTTGAAGCCGATGTCGGTGACGAAGCGCTTGGCCATCGCCGACCATTTGCCGGCATCCGGCGCCTTGCGGTCGAGTTTCGAGGCGGCGGCGTAGAGAAAGATCCGCGCTGCCTGCAATTCGGTCTCCATGTCGGCCAACCTGAACTGCAGCGCCTGGAACTGGTTGATCTTCGAGCCGAAAGCCTTGCGCTCGGCGGTATAGGACAGCGCCTTGTCGAGCGCAGATTGCGCGCCGCCGAGCGAACAGGCGGCGATGTTGAGGCGGCCGCCATCGAGCCCGGCCATTGCGATGCCGAAACCTGCGCCTTCCCCCGACAGCAGGTTTGCAGCCGGCACCTTGCAGTCCTCGAAGATCACCTGGCGGGTCGACTGCATGTGCCAGCCCATCTTGTGCTCGTTGGCGCCGAAGGACAGGCCGGGCGCATCCTTCGGCACGACGAAGGTGGAAATGCCCTTCGGCCCGTCGGCGCCGGTGCGCGCCATGACGACATAGAGGTCGCTGTCGCCGGCCCCGGAGATGAACTGCTTGGCGCCGTTAAGCACATAGTCGTCGCCGCTCTTCACCGCGCGCGTCGTCAGCGCCGCGGCATCCGAGCCTGAGCCCGGCTCGGTCAGGCAGTAGCTCGCCAGCCATTCCATCGAGGTCAGCTTCGGCAGGAAGCGTTGGCGCTGCTCGTCGTCGCCGAAGCGGTCGATCATCGACGCCGCCATATTGTGGATCGAGATGAAGGAGGAAAACGCCGGATCGGCGTGCGACAGTGCCTCGAAGATCAGCACGGCGTCGAGCCGGCCGAGCGCCGAGCCGCCGACATCATCCCTGACATAGATGCCGCCAAGGCCAAGCGGGCCGGTCTCGCGGATTACATCGGCGGGAAAGTGTCTTGCCCGGTCCCATTCGAGCGCATTGGGCGCAACGCGATCGGCGGCGAAGGCCTGTGCCATCTCCTGGATGGCGCGCTGCTCCTCATTGAGTTCGAACTGACTGGTGCTCGCATCGACCGCGGCGTCCATGGCGTGCTCCCTGTGTTTCCCCAGTTGGGGTTGGCTTGCTGGCCTGTTGTTTTTGGCTTTGCGCGCCGCTCAATCTAGACCAATGATGCCGCCGCGCAACCCGGCTCGCCGCGCAGCCGCTGTGCATGAATGGATCAACGGAGCATTGCGTGCCGACATATTTCGACGAATTGCTCGACCGCTTCCATGCCTATCTCCGGGGCGTGGACAACGCGCTGGTGCGGGACGCCGTGACCCGGATCGGCTGGAATATGACGGCGCGCGTGCTCGAAGCGCATCCGCTGCCTTGCCTTGGTCTGCTCGACCGCATTGTCGAACTGGCGCCGCCGGACCCGCAGCCTCTGGTGCAACTGCTGGCGGAGCGTCGTGACGATCTGTGCTGGGGGCAGACCTACAACGCGAGCGATTTTGGTGAAGCGTTCTTGCAAAAATACGGCTGGCTGGAGGTGTTTGGCACGCGCGGCCATTTCGCCAATGAAGAGGTCGCGGCCGGATTGCTGATCCTGGGACCCGGCATCACCTATCCCGACCATCATCACATTGCCGAGGAGATCTACATTCCGCTGACCGGCGGCACCGAATGGCGCATGGGCGAGGGCGGCTTTCACATCCGCCAGGCGGGCGAAATTATCCATCACGCCTCCAATGTCAGCCATGCCATGCGCACCGGCAGCGAACCGTTGCTGGCGCTCTACATCTGGCGCGGCGGGCCGCTGTCGCAGAAGTCGACCGTTTCCGGCGCGCAGGGCAGGGGCTGAGCATGGCCAAGGCGATCATGCTGCAAGGCACGGGTTCGGATGTCGGCAAGACGGTGCTGGTGGCGGGGCTCTGCCGCGCGGCCAGGAATCGCGGGCTGAAAGTCAGGCCGTTCAAGCCGCAGAACATGTCGAACAATGCCGCCGTCGCCGACATTCCGGGCGACAACCGCCCCGGCGGCGGCGAGATTGGCCGTGGGCAATGGCTGCAAGCGCTGGCGTGTGGTGTTCAGCCGACCGTGCATATGAATCCGGTGCTGCTCAAACCCCAGAGCGATATCGGTTCGCAGGTGATCGTGCAGGGCAAGGTGTTCGGCGAGGCGCGAGCGCGCGACTACCAGACAATGAAAGCGGGGCTGATGGACGCCGTGCTGGAGTCCTGGACGAAGGTCGGTGAGGGCGCCGATCTGGTCGTCGTCGAGGGCGCCGGATCGCCGGCCGAAATCAACCTGCGCAGCCGCGACATCGCCAATATGGGCTTTGCCACGCGCGCCGACGTGCCGGTCATCCTGGTCGGCGACATCGACCGCGGTGGCGTCATCGCTTCGGTCGCCGGCACGCATCTGATCCTGCCGGAGGAAGACAGGCGCATGATCGTCGGCTACCTCATCAATAAGTTCCGCGGCGATGTCTCGCTGTTCGACGACGGCATCCGGTCGATCGAAAGCTTCACCGGCTGGCGCTGCTTTGGCGTCGTGCCGTGGCTGAAGGCGGCGGCGCGATTGCCTTCGGAGGATTCGGTCGTGCTCGAACGCCTGGCATCGGGCGAGAAGCGGGCGTTGAAGGTCGCCGTGCCGATGCTTGGCCGCATCGCCAATTTCGACGACCTCGACCCGCTCAAGGCCGAGCCGCAGGTCGAAGTGGTGTTCGTGCCGCCAGGGCAGCGCTTGCCGGAGGATGCCGGCCTGGTGGTCATTCCCGGTTCCAAATCGACGATCGGGGATCTCATGAAATTCCGCGAGAATGGCTGGGATCGCGATCTCCTCGCGCACCGCAAACGCGGCGGCCATATCGTCGGCATTTGCGGCGGTTTCCAGATGCTCGGCCGCCTGGTGCGCGATCCCGATGGCATCGAGGGCAGCGTCACCGAGGCGGAAGGTCTTGGTCTGCTCGACATCGAGACGGTGATGGAACCGGAAAAGACGGTGCGCAATGTCAGCGCGCGCTCGGTGCCGTTCGGCTTGGCGCTCGAGGGCTACGAAATCCATCTCGGCCGCACCACCGGGCCGGACATGGCGCGGCCGTCGGCTGTGATCAACGGCATCGACGACGGTGCCATTTCCGCCGATGGCAAGGTTTTTGGCAGCTATCTGCACGGCCTGTTTTCCGCCGACGCTTTCCGGGCGAGATTCCTGGAAAGCCTCGGCGTGAAAGGCGGCGGCGTCGACTATCGGGCGGACGTGGAAAACGCTCTGGACGAGATCGCAGCCGAACTGGAGCGCCATCTCGATTGCGATGCGATTTTTGGGTTAGCGAGGTAGGGCCGCCCATCGTTTCGTCATCCTCGGGTCTGCGCGTCCGCTTTGCTTCATGGTCATCCTTCCGCGCGGAAGAGCCTAACAGACCATGCATCCAAAGCAAAAGCGCCCGGCTTTGACCGGGCGCTTCGAATGCAGAAGTCGCGGGTGCCTAGGCGCCGCGCATCAGGCAGGCGGCGGCAAGCACGATGTATGCGATGAGGACAATCCACACCGCAGCCAGAGGAATGAACGCAAGAACGCCAAGCGCGGCGAGCACGCCGATGATGGCGATAACTAGGGATATGATGAAAACAAGCTGAGTGGGTGCACTAAGATTCATGTGTGGTCCCTCCAACATGATTCGTACAACGGCACTCTATCAGGCGTGAGGCTTATACACCAATCAGCTGGCGCAATGGGTTCGCCGGGTCGGCCAGCAGCTTCACCGCCAGCGACAGGCAGATGATCACCAGCAGCGGCTTGATCAGCCGGGCGCCGATGCGGATGGCAAGGCTGGCGCCGAGCCGGGCGCCGAGGAACTGGGCGACGCCCATCATCAGCCCGATCTTCCAGTAGACGACGCCGGCGACGGCAAAGACGATGAAGCCGCCAATGTTGGAGGCGAAATTGAGCAGCTTGGTGTGTGCCGTCGCCTTGAGCACGCCGAAGCCGGCAAGGCTGACGAAGGCCAGCATATAGAAGGAGCCGGCTCCCGGCCCGAACAGCCCGTCATAGAAGCCGACCAAAGGGGCGATGACCAGCCCGAACAGGAAGTGCGACAGGCGCTCGGCGCGGTCGACATCGTTCATGTTGGGTTTCACGGCGAAGTAGATCGCGATGGCGATCAAAAGCAGCGGCAGCAGCGCTCGCAGGAGATCACCCGGCACGAATGCCGCCAGCAAGGCGCCGACGGCACTGCCGGCAAGGGCCAGAAGCGCCGATGGCAGCTGTCGGCGCAGATCGACATGGCCATTCATGGCGTAGTGGATGGTCGCCGAAGCGGTGCCGAAAATGCCCTGCAGCTTGTTGGTTCCAAGTGCTGCGACCGGCGGGAAGCCGGCAAGCAGCAGGGCCGGGATGGTGATCAGCCCGCCGCCGCCGGCTATCGAATCGACAAAGCCGGCTGCAAAAGCGGCCAAGGCAAGCATGATGACGGTCTGGGTGGCGAGGTCGAGCATCGGGATTTTCTGAACATTCCGGCGGGAAAGGTGGTGCCGCGCCTTCTCATGGCCATCCGGTTTGCGCAAGGCCGATTCCGCGCTACGTCCATCCAAGCGCGTTGCGCTTGGATTTCCTGTGGTGCATGTCATTATCTCAGTACCGCTGCGCAGTTTTGGGTCATGTGCGCTGGGCGGGCTCGGGAAAGGGACACTGTTGGCGATGGCATTGCTCGACCAGATACGCTCGATCTTCGATGGTGACCCCGGCGTGCGCAAGGTTGCCGACGACCCTGTGCTGTCGGCGGAGCTCTTGATGCTGTTTCGCATGATCCTGGCCGACGGCTCGGTTTCGGAGAGCGAGATGGTCGCCTTCCGGCGCATCTGCAAGGACGCCTTCGGCATCCCGGAAACCAGCATCGACGCGGTCATCGAATATCTCAATGATTTCGGCTACGAGACCAACGGTTCGCAAGCCATTGCGCTGTTCCGCGATCTCGATGTCGAACGGCGCAAGTTGCTGGCGCTCCACATGGCGGAGATCGCCAAAGCCGATTCCAAACTGGCCGAGAGCGAAGTGCGGCTGTTGCGCCGCACGCTCGATTTGCTCGACATCAGCCCGGTCGATGTGGTGAAGCCGGAGGAGTGAGGCAGACCAGGGGCAACGGCCGCCCGGCCGGGTCCCCGCTGCTTCGCAGCGTCCCAGCGTTCGTGACCTTTCATCGTGCCACTGGCACGATGAATTCGCTGCGCGAACCGGTCACTCACCCCTGTTCCTGCATACGGTGAGCGATCGCCCGATGCAGATCGGGCGCAGCCGCGACCAGCGCCCTGGCCGCCTCCGACTGCGGATGATCGAGCACGTCGCCGGTCTTGCCGCGCTCGACGATCCTGCCGTCATGCATGACCAGCACCTCATCGGTGATGGCGCGGGCGACGGTCAAATCGTGAGTGATGAAGAGATAGCCGATGCCGAGCTTCTGGTTGAGCTCTGCGAACAGATCGAGGATCTGGGCGCGGATCGACACGTCGAGCGCCGAGACCGGCTCGTCGGCGACGACCAGCTTCGGCCTTGTGATGATGGCGCGGGCGATCGACAGGCGCTGGCGCTGGCCGCCGGAAAACTCATGCGGATATTTGTCCATGTCGCTGACGCCGAGGCCGACCTCGTGCAGCGCATGCGCCACCATCTCGCGTCGCTCGGCCGGTGTCGGCTTCTTTTCCAGTACATGCAGCGGCTCGGCGACCAGTTTCTCGACCTTCTGGCGCGGGTCGAAAGAGCCGTAGGGATCCTGGAACACCACCTGCATGTCGCGCCGCGCGGCTTTGAGCTCCGCCTCGCTTTTGCCGGTGATGGTCTCGCCGCGAAAGCGGATCGTTCCCGATGTCGATTTGTCGAGCGCCAGGATCATGCGGGCAAGCGTTGACTTGCCGCAGCCGGAGCGGCCGACCAGCGCCACCGATTGGCCCGGCGCCAGCGACAAGGACACGTCGTCGACGGCGCGGATTGGAGCCGCTGACTTGAACAGGGAGGTGCGCCGGCCCGGATAGTCCCGTGTCACGCCTTCGACCTCAAGCAGCGGTTTGCCCTGGCCGGTGGCGTGAACCTTGGCGCGCGCGGGCACGTGCATGGAGGCCAGCGCCAGCTGGCGCGTGTAGGGATGCAGCTGTTCCGACAGCGTGCGTGCGGTGTCGCCGGCTTCCATCACCTCGCCATGGCGCAGAATGGTGATGCGGTCGGCCATTTCGGTGACGACAGCGAGGTCGTGCGAGATCAGAAGCAGGCCCATGCGGTTTTCGCTGACAAGGCCGCGCAAGAGGTCGAGGATCTGCGCCTGCAGCACCACGTCGAGCGCCGTGGTCGGTTCGTCGGCGATGAGCAGCTTGGGTTTCAATGCGCAGGCAATGGCGATGACGACGCGCTGGCGCTGGCCGCCCGACAATTCGTGCGGATAGCGCGACAGCGGGAATTTCGCCTCCGGCAGGCCAACCCGGTCGAGCATTTTGCGCGCCCGGTCTTCGGCTTCCGCGCGGCTGGCTTTGGTGTGCCAGCGTATGCCTTCGGCGACTTGTTCGCCGATGGTCTTGACCGGGTTCAGCGCCGTCATGGGCTCCTGGAACACCATGCCGATGTCATCGCCGCGCAACGCGCACATCTGGTCCTCTGTGGCCGCGAGGATGTCGATGCCCTCGAAGGTCACGCAGCCGGTGGCGCGCGCAGCATGCGGCAGAAGCCGCATGATGGTCAGCGCCGTCATCGATTTGCCCGAGCCGGATTCGCCGACCAGCCCCATCACCTCGCCGGGCGCGACGGAGAGGTCGACCCCTTTCAGGATCGACGTGTCGCCGATGGCCAGCGACAGGTTCTCCATCTGCAGCAGGCTCATCGCTGCCGCCGCGATTTCGGGTCGAGTATGTCGGCGATGCCGTCGCCGAGCAGATTGAGCCCAAGCACGGTGACGACAATGGCCATGCCGGGGAAGATGGCCATCCACGGCGCCACCACCATGCGCGTCTGAGCGTCGAACAGCATGCGGCCCCAGCTCGGCATTGGCGGCTGGGCGCCGAGGCCGACATAGGAGAGACCGGCTTCGGCCAAAATGCCGAGCGCGAACTGGATGGTGCCTTGCACCAGAAGCAGCGTGGCGATGTTGGGCAGCACGTGCTCGATTGTAATCTGCGTCTTGCTCTTGCCGGCGGCGAGCGCGGCGAGAATGAACTCGCGTGGCCAGATCGCCAGCGCGCCGGCGCGGGCGACGCGCGCAAACACCGGGATGTTGAAGATGCCGATGGCGATGATGGCGTTGATGGCGCCCGGTCCGAAGATGGCGGTGATCATGATCGCCGACAAAAGCGCCGGGAAGGCGAAGACAAGGTCGTTCAGCCGCATCAGCGCCTCGTCGACAAACCCGCCGCGCGCCGCGGCGAAGGCGCCGAGCGGCACGCCGACGCCCATGCCGATGCTGACCGCGACCAGCGCCACGGCGATCGAGTTGCGGGCGCCGACCATGATCATCGACAGGATGTCGCGGCCGAAATGATCGGTGCCGAACCAGTGCGCCGAAGAAGGCGCCAGCGTCTTGTCCGAGATCACCAGTTTGGTCACGTCGTAGGGCGTCCAGACGTAGGAGATGACCGCGATTGCAGCCACCAGCACCGTGATGGCGAAGCCGATGAGGAAGGAGCGGTTGCGGAAGGCCTTGGCCAGAATGCTGCCCAACGTCTCCTGCGGGATGTCGATGTGCAGCGTCATTGCCGGCCTCGAAGGCGCGGATCGACGATGGCGTAGGAGACGTCGACGACGAGGTTAACGGCAATGACGGCGACGACCAGCAGCATGACGATGCTTTCGACGACGATCAGGTCGCGCTGAGTGATCGCCTGGAACACCAGCCGTCCGAGGCCGGGGAGATAAAAGACGTTCTCGATGATGATGGTGCCGGCGAGCAGGAAGGCGAATTGCAGGCCCAGAATGGTCAGAACCGGGATCATCGCGTTGCGCAGCGCGTGCCGCCATAGTACGGCACGATAGGGCAGGCCCTTGGCGCGGGCGGTGCGGATATAATCCTCGTTCAGCACCTCGAGCAGCGCGGAGCGGGCAACGCGCGCCAGGATCGCCGCCTGCGGCAGCGCAAGGGCGATGGCCGGCAGCAGCAGCGATTTCAGCGCCGGCCAGACACCGGCGCTCCAGCCGGGAAAGCCGCCGGCCGGCACCAGCCGCAGCCAGACGGCAAAGAGGTAGATCAACATCAGCGCGAACCAGAAGTTCGGGATGGCAACGCCAAGCTGGGCGGCGCCCATGGCGATCGTATCGCCGGCCCGGCCGCGCCGGCTGGCGGAAAAGAGCCCGACGGGAATGGCAATGATGGTGGACAGCGCCAGCGCGATCAGCGCCAGCGGCAGGGAAACCGCCATGCGTTCGCGGACAAGGTCGATGACCGGCACCGAATAGGTGTAGGAGCGGCCGAAATCGAGGCTGAGCAGACCGCCGACCCAGTGGAGGTAGCGCAGGAGAAGCGGCGCGTTGAGGCCCATCTGGTTGCGCAGGAGTTCGACCTGCTCGGCGCTGGCGTTGAGGCCAAGCATCAGCCGCGCCGGATCGCCGGGCAGGATTTCGAGCACGGTGAAGACGACCATCGAGGCCAGGATCAAGGTGGCGATGGCAATGGCGAGGCGTTGGAGGAGGTAGGCGGTCATGGTGGAGGGAATGGTGCGTTGCCAAGTGCGATGACTGAGCAAAGGCAGCGTTCTGTCACACCCCCCTCTGTCCTGCCGGACCCGGCCCTTCGCTGTCGCTTCGGGCGTTCCTTGTTCGGAAAGCCAAGCAGTTGGCTTTCCGTCCGCTGCGCGGACCACTCCTCACCCCCCGCAAGGGGGGAGATCAGCAGTTTCCGTGTCGTCGACCAGCGTTCAACGTTCGCGATAGGCGAAAGCGGAGATGAGAGCCCAATCTCCCCCCTTGCGGGGGAGATGCCCGGCAGGGCAGAGGGGGGTGTGAAGGAATGCACACTGTTGCCTGTCGGGCGCCGCCTCAATCCGTCCACTTCACCTTGGTCAGATCATTCGCCTGGATCGGCGCATTCTCCCACAGGCCCTGCAGCTTGGCGTCCCAGACGCCGACCTTCGGCAGTTCATAGAGGAACCCCACCACGGCGTCGTCGGCCAGGATCTTCTGTGCTTCGCCGAGCAGCGTGTTGCGCTTGGCGTCGTCGGAGGTGAGGTTCAGCTCGGCGATGATCTTGTCGAAGGCGGGGTTGTCGTAGTTGAAGTAGTAGTCCTTGCGCGAATAGATATCGATGTCGTTGGGCTCGGTGTGGGAGACGATGGTCAGGTCGTAATCCTTCTTGGTGAACACCTGATCCAGCCACTGCGCCCATTCGACCGGAATGATTTCCAGGTCGATGCCGACATCGCGCAGCTGCGAAGCGATGATCTCGCCGCCAAGCCGCGCATAGGAAGGCGGCGGCAGTTTCAGCATCGCCTTGAAGCCGTTCTCCAGGCCGGCTTGCTTCAGCAGCTCCTTGGCCTTGTCGACATTGTGCGGGTACAGGCCGGTGAGGTCGACATAGGCTTTGCTGGCGGGCGACATGTGCGAGCCGATCGGCACGCCGAGGCCGGCCGAGGCGCCGTCGATGATCGCCTTGCGGTCGAGCGCGAAGGCAATCGCCTGCCGCACCTCGAGCTTGTCGAAAGGCGGCTTCTTGTTGTTGATCGCCAAAATGGTCTCGCCCTCGGTCGAGCCGATCACCACCTTGAAGCGCGGATCGTCCTTGACCTGCGCGACGCTGTCGGGATCGAAGAAAGGGAAAGCCTGGATGTCGCCCGAGAGCAGCGCCGGCACGGCGGCGGCGGCGTCGGGAACGATGCGGAACTCGGCTTTGTCGAGGAACACCGGGGCGCCCCAGTAAGTGTCCGATTTCACCAGCGTGATCGACGAGCCCTTAGCCCAGCTCTGGAATTTGAACGGGCCGGTGCCGATGGGCTTTTCCTTGTTGGTGTCGGCGCTCTCCGGCGCCACGATCACGGCGTCGCCCCAGCCCAGATTGTAAAGGAACGACCCTTGCGGGTTCTTCAGCGTCACCTTGACCGTTGCCGGATCGACGACTTCGACCGTATCGATGGCGGCGAACAGGGCCTTTTGCGCGTTTACGGAATTGTCGGCGCGGGCGCGGTCGAGCGAGAACTTCACGTCGCCGGCGTCGAAGTCGCTGCCGTCATGGAATTTGACGCCGGTGTGCAGCTTGAAGGTGTAGACCTTGCCATCGTCGGAAATGGCCCAGCTCTCGGCAAGGTCGGGCAGCACTTCGCCATTCGGGCCGATGCGGGTCAGGCCCTCGAAGACGTTCGCGTAGAGCACTTCGTCGATCGCCGCGGCAGCACCGGCGGTCGGATCGAGATGCGGCGGCTCGAGCGGAATGCCGATCACCAGGTCGGTGCGTGCGGCAAATGCCTGACTGCCGGCCAGTGCCAGCACCGCGGCGGCAAGAATGGTTTTCCACAATTTCATCGTGCAACTCCCAAATGCTCGAACCCTTGTGCGATAGAAGCGTGATTTCGAGGTGGAGTAAATTGCGTTTCGTGCTCTGCAGCGACCCGGGGAGGAATGTTTTTTCAGCGAAGTCGATGGTTTAGCCCGCGGCCGTGCCCCTGAGCAGCACATTGAGCCCGATCGCCATCACCTTGGCCGACTCCACCATATCAGAGATACCGACCCATTCGTCGGGCCGGTGGGCGAGGTCCAAAATGCCCGGGCCATAGGCGATGCAATCATAGATGTGGCCGATGCGGGCGATGTGCTTCTGGTCGTAAGTGCCTGGTGAAATGACATAATCCGGCTCGCGGGCGAAGATCGCCATGATGCCTTGCGCCACCGCCTTGACCACCGGCGCATCGCGCTCGGTCATCAGCGGCAGCACCTCCATCAGGTCGCGAATCTCGTAATCGAACTTTTTGCGCTCGCGCTTCAGCCGGTCGAGGATATCGGTCACCTCGCTCTTGACCGTGGCAAGGTCCTCCTCGAGCAGGAAGCGGCGGTCGATGGTCAGCCGGCAGGCGTCGGGCACGTTGGGTGAGGGCAGGCCGGGGCGGAAATCCTCGGTCTGGCCGCCATGGATCGAGTTGATGTTCATGGTCGAGCGCTTTGCGCCTTCGGGCACGACAGGCATGCGCGTCACCTTGCGGTCGAGCGCCGGAAACAGTTTGTCCTCGAAGGCCTGCAGCACGGCGCCCATATGGCGCACCGCATTGTCGCCGAGGAACGGCATCGAGCCATGCGCGATCTCGCCCTTGGTCTCGATCTCCGCCCACCAGACGCCGCGATGGCCAAGACAGATGCGGTCCTTGTTCAGCGGCTCGGGGATGATGACGTGGTCGACCTTGGGTTTCGAGAAATAGCCGAGCCTGGCCAAATGGGCGACGCCGCCGAAGCCGCCGGACTCTTCATCGACGGTGCCGGAGATTTCGATGGCGCCGGGAAAGTCGGGGAAAACCTCCATGAAGGCTTCCGCCGCGATGATCGAGGCGGCCATGCCCCCTTTCATGTCGCAGGCGCCGCGGCCGTAGACCTTGCCGTCCTTCACCACCCCGGCAAAGGGATCGACGCTCCAGCCTTCGCCGGCTTCGACCACATCGATGTGCGAGTTGAAATGGACGCAGGCCCCAGGCGAGCGGCCGTCGAAGCGGGCGACGACATTGACGCGGGGATAGCGGTCGGTGTCGCCGGGCGTGCCTTCGGCGCGGATGAATTCGGTTTCGAAGCCAAGCCTGCCTAGGCGCGCACCGATATATTCGGCGCAGGGGCGATAGGCTTCGCCGGGCGGGTTGATGGTCGGGAAGCGGATCAGGTCGGCGGTCAATGCGACCAGGTCATCAACACGGGCGTCTATCGCTTTGAAGAGTCGTTCGCTCATTCCCGGATTTGAGCAGGCAAGGGGGTGGTTTTGCAAGCATCGCGCCACTGGCGCCGAAACTTCGTGTCGCAGCGGCAACTATGGCGGGAAAATCGTTCAAATTCGCTGCTTTAGATTGGCGAATTTATCAAGGAGTGTGTGCTAGGTCACTCACCTGTCGTTAAAAAGATGAAAAACCGCGTGATGACAGGGCAGGCAAGGGGCATCAAAGGGGTTTGATCTCATGACAAAAATCGTTCTCATGGCAGCTGCTTTTGCTGCGATGCTGTTCGGCACGTCCATCGAAAGCAGGGCTGCCTCGCTGGTGGCCAGCATCGACGTCTCGTCGCAGACCATGACCGTCAGCCAATACGGCCAGGTGCTTTATCGCTGGAGCGTGTCGACCGCGCGCAGCGGCTATTTCACGCCGCGTGGCACCTATCGGCCGCAACGCACGGCGCGGATGTGGTATTCGAAGAAATACCACATGTCGCCAATGCCTTACTCGGTGTTCTTCCATGGCGGCTACGCCATCCACGGCACCGGCGCGGTCAGGCAGCTAGGGCGTCCGGCATCGCATGGCTGCGTGCGGCTGCACACCGCCAATGCCGCGATGTTCTATGCGATGGTGCGCGAAGTCGGCTTCGGCAATACGCGGATCGTTGTTACGAACTGAGCCTATCGACGACTTAAGATTGACGCTGCCGCTGGCCGGTGGCGTTGGCCTGTCCACGCCGGCGGCGACGCCGGCCTGAGATTTCCCACCTTTTGTGGAACCACATCCACTGTCCCGGATCCTCGCGCACCCAGCGCTCGACCACGTCGGCGAGCAGTTGGGTGGTGGCCGCGACATCGACGCTGCCGCTTTCATTGCGCGGCAAGGTCAGCTTGTCCTCGATCTCGAGGCGGAAGCGGTTGCCAGGCAGCCGCACACATCGCGCCGGATAGACGTCGCAATCATAGTGACGGGCGAGCATGCCCAGAACCGGATTGCTCTGGCATGGGCGGTTAAAGAAGATCGTCTCCAGCCCGCTGGAGAATTTCTGGTCGACTAAAACGCCGATATTGCCGCCTTTCTCCAGAATCGACGCCAGCGCGAAGGAGGCGCCGGTCGAAGACGGCAGCAAGGCGCCCATGCTCGAACGCCGCGTCGAATGGATATAGTCGGCGAGGTAAGGATTGTTCGGGGGACGAAACAGCGCCGTGATCTTCATGCCGAACGTCGCGGCCGCGACCGGCAGCAATTCAAAATTGCCGAGATGGCCGGTGAACAGGATATGCGGTTTGTCCTCGCCGGCAATCTGATGGAAATGATCGGCGCCGCCAACTTCGACGCGGCCGGGCGTCGCTGCGTTCGGATCATAGTCGAAGAGGGCGTCAAGAAAGATGTATTCGGCGGCGAGCCGGGCCATGTTGCCCCACATGTCGGAGGCGATGGCCTCGATCTCGACATCGCTCTTCTCGGGATAGGCAAGGCGCAGATTGTTGATGGCGACACGGTGGCGCCCGACCCACGGACCGATGCGCCGGGCCGCCCGGTCCGCGAAATTGAGCGCCCTGTCCGCGGGTAAGAGGCGCAGCAGCGAGATGATCGTCATCGCCACGCGCGCCACCAGCCAGTGCTCCATCTGGCGCAGTCTTCGGCCATAGCGGAACATGAAGTCCCGGCGGGCTTTCTTGAACACCTTGCCGACCATAGTCCTAGGAAACGCGCAGGATGATCTTGCCGAACACGTCGCGGCCTTCCATGCGCTTCAACGCGGCGTCGATGCCGTCGAAGCCGACTTCGGTGTCGATGACAGGTGCGACCTGTCCCGCCGCCATCTTCTGCATGGCGTTGGCCATGTTCTCCATGCGGCAGCCGAAGGACCCAAGCAGCTTCAGCTGCTGCTGGAACAGCTGCATCAGATTGATCTGCGTCGACACGCCGGAGGTCGAGCCGCAGGTGACCAGGCGGCCGCCGCGCTTGAGGCACAGCATCGAGGCGGCAAAGGTGTCGGCGCCGACATGTTCGAAGACGACGTCGACGCCCTTCTTCCTGGTGAGCTTGCGCACGACCCCTTCGAAACGATCGTCGCGGTAGTTGATGACATGCTCGGCGCCGAGCGCCTTGGCCTTGTCGATCTTGTCGTTGGAACCGACCGTGGTGATGATGGTGCAACCCATGCGCTTGGCCAGCTGGATCGCCGCCGAGCCGATGCCGGAGCCGCCGGCATGGATGAGGATGGTCTCGCCGGGCTGCAGCTTGGCATTGTCGAACAGCATGTGCTCGACGGTGCCGAAGGTAACGGGTGCGACAGCCGCGCCGACATCGGTCACGCCGGGAGGGGCAGGGACCAGCAGGCGCGCCGGCAGGTTGATCTTCTCCTGGGCAAAGCCATCGAGATGGAAGCCGTGGACGCCCGAGACATGTTCGCAGAGATTGTCGCGGCCTTCGCGGCAGGCGCGGCAAAGGCCGCAGGTGCGCGCGCCATAGATTGATACCAATTGTCCGGGCAGCAGGCTGGAGACGCCGGGGCCGACAGCTTCGACCTCGCCGGAGGCTTCGGCGCCGACGACCAGCGGCAGCTTACGCTTGGCGAAGGCCATGCCACGCCAGCCCCAGACGTCGATATGGTTCAGCGCCACCGCCTTGATGCGCAGCGTGACTTCGCCCAATGCGGGGGGCGGCGGGGGCGGCAGGTCCACCGTTTCAAGACGGCGGTCCTCGATAAGTTGCAGTGCGCGCATGGGGCCTGTCAGTTCAGTCTGGCTGAAAAAGGTCGCTTAGACCGGTTCCCGCGCCATGACAAGGCAAGTGTTCTGGCCGCCGAAGCCGAACGAGTTCGAGAGCACGGTGCCGACTTCGGCATTGCG
Organism: Mesorhizobium sp. M0052; assembly: GCF_040323255.1. NCBI lineage: Bacteria > Pseudomonadati > Pseudomonadota > Alphaproteobacteria > Hyphomicrobiales > Phyllobacteriaceae > Mesorhizobium > Mesorhizobium sp. M0052. The sequence goes on from NZ_JAMYUS010000008.1 coordinate 187,913, forward strand.
CTTCTTGTTGGGCACCACGTCGAGCACGATTGCCGGGTCGGGATTGTCGTAGTTGATGGTCGGCGGAATCACGCTTTCGCGCATGGTCATCAGCGAAAACGCCGCTTCGACGGCGCCGGCCGCCGACAGCGTGTGGCCGATCATCGACTTGTTGGACGAGACCGGCATCGAGCCGATGCGATCGCCGAACACGGTCGACAGCGACAGATGCTCCATCTTGTCGTTTTCCGGCGTCGAGGTGCCGTGAGCGTTGACGTAGTCGATCTCGTCCTTGCTCAGGCCGGCATCCGCAAGGGCGGCGCGGACTGCTGCGATCGCCGGCGAACCGTCGGGCTTGGAACGGGTGCGATGGAAATCATCGGCCTTTTCACCGCAGCCGCGCAGGATGCCGAGAACGCTGGCGCCGCGGGCAAGGGCTGCCTCAAGCGATTCCAGCACCAGAGCGCCGGAGCCTTCCGCCAGCACAAAGCCGTCGCGGTCCTTGGAGAAGGGTTTTGACGCCTTTTCAGGGATGTCATTGTGGGTCGACAGCGCCGAGAGCAGCGAAAAGCGGATCAGCGCCTCGGCGGTTGCCGAACCGTCGGCGCCGATCGACAGCGCCCGGTCGCATTCGCCGCGGCGGATCGCTTCGACGCCGAGCTGGATGGCGGTGGCGCCCGAAGCGCAGGCCGTCGACAGCGTGATCGGCAGGCCGCGCGTGCCAAAGCGGTCGGCCAGCCGGTCGGCGATCGCGCCGAACTGCGTGCTTGCGAACGTATCTGTTTCCTTCAGCCCGCGCGCCACCCTGAGCAGCCTTTCGGCGCCGGCGCCTTTGCCGTCGGAATTGTAGAGCGCGAAGCGATCCTGCCAGTCGAGTTCGACCGGCGGCGAGGCGAGGAACAGAGGCCCGCCAAAATCAGAGGAATCGAGGCCGGATTCGGCCACCGCCTCATTCGCGGCGGTTTCGGCCAGTTCGTAGGTCAGCAGGCTGGCGCCTTTCGAGCTTGAGTCGAGGAAATCGACCATGCCGGAGATGCGGGTGTTGAGGTGGTCGACGGGAAAGCGGGTGATCGGGTGGATGCCCGATTTGCCGGAGGTCAGTGCCGCCCAGTTATCGGCCTTGCCGATGCCGAGCGAGGTTACCACGCCGATGCCGGTGACGGCGACGATCGGCCTGCCCATGTGATCTCTGAGATTGGCCATCCGGAACCTCTTAACTTTGCAGCATGATCGCGCAGCGCTGCTTCAAGCAGCGTTGACCAGCGCCATGCCCTCGAATTGGTGATAGCCGATCGCCGTTGCGAGCACGGTTTCGGGAATGCCTTCGAACGGCTTCTCGGCCGCGGCGTCGAAAACGGGGTAGGCGGCCTTCCGGTCGACGGCCAGGGCGGCGAGGGCGACCGCGAATGGAAACTGCGCTTCCTTCATATGCCCGGTCAGCGTCGCGAAGCCGCGCGCCGATATCGCCGGATTGGCATCCAGCGCTGACTTTTCGGCTGACGTTGCGGTATGCGCCCCGGATGCGCCCGACAGGGCAAGCAGCTTGCCGCTGGGGAGAGTTGCCTGTTTGAGCAGTGTCGCGATCTCGGCGTCAAGCTCGCCGCGCGAGCGCCGGGCGCGGCCTGAGACGACCGGTCCGAGCTCGGCATAGATTTTCCGCCCACGCCTTTGCGCGTGTTCGCGCTGCTCCAGCACCAGGAAGGCGCCACCGGAGCCGGAGACCAGGCCGCCGCCCTCGGCGCCCTGTCTCTGCCAGACCGGCTTCCATGGGCCGCGATGCAGATAACCGGCCAGCTCATAACCGAGCAGCATGTCGGAATGTTCGGTCTGGAAGGCGCCGCCGACCAGTATGTGCGTCGACTGTCCGGAGCGGATGCGCGCGGCGGCGGTCTCGACGGCGGCGACGCCGGCACCTTCCTCGCCCATGAAGGTCCTCGACGATCCCGTCACCTTGTGGACGATGGAGATGTTGCCGGCGAGCAAATTGGAGAGCTGGGCCAGGAAAAGGGTCGGCCGCAATTCGGTGGTCAGTTTCTCGTTGAGCAGCACGTCGCGGTCGTTGCGGCTCTCGGACGCTGCGAGGATGGCGGCATCGACCGCCTCGTCCCGCTCGCCGCCGCCGGCGGCTACCACCATGTCCATCGTCGTGCAGAGATCGTCATTGCCCTTGATGCCGGCGTCATCCAGCGCCATGCCGGCGGCATAGGTGCCCAGCCTCTGCCAGGTTTCCATCTGCCGCTGGTCGCCGCGCTTGGCGATCTGCAGGTTCCAGTCGATCTCCGGCAGGGGATGCACGGTGTAGGGCGCAAAGCGCGCGGATTCGAGCACCGGCTGCAGGCCCGGCTGCGCCAGCTTCTGCCAGTGGGTATCCGGACCCTCTCCCAGCGAGGAGACAAGGCCGATACCGGTGATGACGACGTCGCGAGGGCTGCTCATGAGCGGCTTTGTGGGTCAGGCGGCGCAGCCCGTCAAGGCCGCGCGCCAGCCGATATCAGGCGGTCTTGGCGGCGACCAGCGCGTCGATCTTGGCGCACAGGTTCTTCATGACGAAGTAATCGTCGGTCGAAGCCTTGCCGTCATTGACTTCCTGGGTCCACTTTTCCAGCGGCACCTTGATGCCGAATTCCTTGTCGATGGCAAAGACGATATCGAGGAAATCGAGACTGTCGATGCCGAGATCGTCGATCGTGTGGCTCTCGGGAGTGATGGTGTCGATATCGATCTCGCTGGTGTCGGCAATGATCTTGGCGACTTTGTCGAACGTGGTGGACAAGGGCTCTTCCTTCGGTTGCGGGCGGAATCTGTCCGCATCTGGTTTGGGCGCTGTCTAATCGGTTTTTCCCGGCAGGAAAAGGCCTGATGCGCGGGGCGCAGATGGGATGGCCCTCCCGTGAAGACAAGAAGGGCCGCCCGACAAGCCGGTGGCCCTTCCAGTTGACGTTACGTCAGCTTAGTTTTCACGGAGCTTGACCACTGGCTCTCTCAGAACGTGACGCGGCCGAGCACGCGCAAGCCATCGCCCTGCGGCTCGACCACCACCGCTTCGCCCTCGCGCGGCGAGACGCCGGTCAGCGCGACGATGTTTTCGAGATGCGTGACCATGACCAGATTGTCGGAACCGGTGTAGGCGCGGATTTCCTTCATCACCGCGTCGAGCTGCGCGGCCTTCTCGGTCGGATCGCTCCTCAGGAGGTCTAGCGGCGCAAAGAGCTCCGGCTCCGCTTCGAAGGCGATGCGGGCGGTGTCAAGGCAGCGGCAATAGCGGCTGGACAGCACCCGCTCGATGGGGGCGGCGCGGGCGCCGAACAAGGCGCCGATCTTGCTCGCCTGCTGCTTGCCGCGCGCCGATAGGTTGACCTGGGTGGCGCAGTTGTCGATGACGAAATTGGCGGGGTCGGTGGTGCCGGTGACCAGTGCGTGGCGAAGCAGCACGACATGGCCGCCGTCACGCAGCAGCGCCCAGCCGGCGTCGGTCGCGTGGGCGACGGCGGGAACAGCAAGCAGGAACAGCGCCAGCACAAATCGAATCATCGAAACCTTTCCGGGAGCCGGATGCCGCTCCGGTCATTCTGATATAGGGATCGGAAAGCCGGCACAAAGACAAGCGAAAGGCGAACCCTCGGTTCGCTTCACATTTTCGCCATTTGCTTCTTCGCCAGCTCGATCTTCTGATCGGTGAGCGGGATAGGGATCGTGTAGCCGGCTTCGGTGAAGCCCTGCTTGGCGTTCTCGAAGAATTCGATCGCCTTGAGATATTCCGGCTTGCCCGCGCCATAGCTGGCGCGGTTCCAGTGGACGTCGCCGATATTGTTCTGCTCGAAGGCCCACTGCAGCGGCTGACTTTCGCGCGTAAACACCTTCAGCGCCGCCGTGAACGCCGCTTCGGCGTCGTTGAGATATTTGTCGGTCCGCTGGAGATTGCCGAGGTTGAGCAGGCTCATACCGATGCCATTTTGAGCGTTGGCCCAGTCGACCGGCGCGGCCTCGATGGTGAGTATTTCGAGCGCGGCTCGCCGCGCCGCAATCGAATCCTGCAGGGTCTTGGCATCGCCATTGCTCATGCTCAACCAGTGCAGCGTCGAGCCCAGGCCGGCCTGGGCCATTGCCCATTGCCGCGGGTTCGTCTCGCGCTTGTACTCGCGCAACGCATTGCCGTAGGCGTCGACCGCCTCGCTGTAATGCTCGGGCTTGTCGGTGACGCCGCCGAGAAGCTGCAGCGTGTTGCCGAGATTGTAGTAGCTCATCGCCCAGTCCTGCGGGAACTTCCGCCTGACATAGACCTGCCGTGCCGCCTGGAAGGCTGCCGCCGACTGTTCCAGCTTGGCCGCATCACGCGTGCGCTGGCCCAGCGTCTGATAGATCGAGCCGAGATTGTTCTGGGCTGACGCCCAGTCCATCGGGAAGCGCTTGCGGGTAAACACCGTCAGAGCGTCGTCATAGGCAGCTGCAGCTTCTTCGAGCGTAGCCGTGCCCATATCGAAGCGGGCGATACCGCTCAGCGCATTGCCCAGGTTGAGGCGGCTGGTCGCCCAGGACACCGGGAAAGTTTCGCGGGTTCGCACTTCCAGCGCGGCGCGAAACGCGTCGGCCGCCTCGTTGATCTTCGCCTTGTCGTTGAGCTGGATGCCAAGCGTTACAAGCGTGTTGCCGAGATTGTTCTCGACCATCGCCCATTCCACGGGTGCTTTCTCGCGTGTGTATTCCTCAAGCGCCAGCCGGTAGGCTGCTTCGGCCTGGGTGAGATGCTCGCCGGCAGGCTCACGCTCGGAGAGTGCATAGAGCGCGAGGCCTAGATTGTTCTGCGAACCGGCCCAGTCCAACGGCAGCTTGTCGCGCGGACGCTTCTCAAGGGTGGCGCGCGTCGCCGCCACCGCTTCATTGAGACGCTTCGGGTCGCTCTCGCGTTCGCCGATCTTCAGAAGCACGTTGGCCAGGTTGTTCTGCGCCGCGGCCCAGTTGCGGTCGTCCTTCTCGCGCTCGAACACCACCAGCGAATCGCGGAAAATCACCGCCGCTTCTTCGAGATGCGCAGTCTCGGTTTCGCGCTCTCCAATGGTCTGCAGCACCACCGCCATGTTGTTGCGGGTGATTGCCCAGTCGCGATTCTGTTCGCCGTTGGGGATGAAGTTCAAGATGGTGCGATAGGCCTCGATGGAGTGCTGCAGCGCATCGAGGTCGCCGGTGGCGTAGCCATGAGCGTTCAACGCCTCGGCCTCCTGGTTCTTGTAGTTCCAGCGCAGCTTTTCGTCCCACTTCTCGACCAGCGAATACGCCTTGGCATAGTCGTTGGCGGCGGATTTGTAGTCGAAGACCAGCGCGGCGGCGTCGGCGCGTTTGGCATAGATGGCGGCGTCGGCGATGCGCTTTTGCCGGAGCAGGTCCTCGGCCTCGTCGACCGCACCGCTGTTTTCCTCGATCCGGCCGACCGCGTCGTCGAGGAATTTGCGCGCCGTCACCATCGCGCCCTGGCCTATGGCCTTGTCGGCGGATGCGACCAGGCGACTGATCTCGGGATCGTCGGTGCGCAACGCGGCGCGCTCGGCCATCATCTTCTTCAGACGCTCAGCCTGGCTGTCCAGCACCTTCTGCAGGTCGTTGGGATCCTCAGGGATCTTTTCCGTGCCGAGCGCCTTGAGCACGCCGTAGAGCGCGTCAAGGGGCACGCCGTCCTGCAGAGAAGCCAACTCCACCTGAGCCCGCTTGGGATCGGGCAGGTCGGAAATGGTCAGCAGCAATTGCCGCCGCTCACCGGTGATCAGCCCGTCGTCGCCGGTCGGTTCCGCCGGCGCGACGCCGAAATAGAGCAGGCGACGCAGGCTCTCGCTGACCCAGGGGCGCTGCTTTGCCTTGGTGTCGAGATAGACTTCCTCGGTGACCATGCGCATGACCGAGCCGAACTCGGTGCCTTTCATCGCCGTGAGGTGGCGCAGCAGGGCGGCGGCGTAGGGGCTGTTTTGGCCGGCGGCGCCATCGAGCGCCGGTCGGCCCGGCTCGGCGGCGAAGCCGACCACGGTTCCCAGGCTAGCATCATCCACTGAGGCACTGGCAAGCGCCTTGGCGCCGCGCACCGGTTCCAGCCCGCCGGCGCCGACAGGCTCGGCGGAAGCCGTCGGCCCGCGGCGCACGACCGCGTCCGGCGGAAACGGGTTGGTGCGGCAGGCGTCAAGCAGCACGATCGTCACCGGCACGGTCTTTTTCAGCTCGTCCATGACGGCTGAAATCGGCACCAGCGCCTCACCGGCATTTTTCAACGACGAGACGTCGGCATCGACCGGCACCAGATAATTCTCGCCGCCCGCCTCGATGCCGTGGCCGGAATAATAGATGAAGGCGACATCGGCGCCTTCGGCGTCCTCGACAAACCGATCGAGATCGCGCTTCAGCTTGGCGGCATCGCGATCGGTGACGTTGCGGGCGTCGAAGCCGAGGTCGGTCAGCATCTTGGACATGTCGCGGGCGTCGTTGGCCGGGTTGGCAAGGGCTGCGATGTGCTCGTATTTCGACTGGCCGATGATCAGCGCCACGCCCTTGAGGCTCTTGGTCTCCGCAACCGCAAGCACCGTCGCGGCAAGGCAAAACAGCCCGGCGACGAAAGCCGTCAGCCACGCCTGTCTGAAATGACGCTGTTTCGGCGTCGCAACCATTCGCCGTGTGTCCGCCCTGATGATCCCAAGCCTGTATAGCGCTGCCACCCGACCATGATCAAATTCAGGCGCCGGGCGGATCGAGGATCAGTTTCTGAAGATCATGGCGATTGCGCTGGAATCCGGGCTCGCCTATCCCTGAAAAATGTCTCCGCTCACCGAAACCGTTCTTTTTGTCTTCAGCCTCGTCGCGCTCGGCTATGTCACCGGGCTCACCGGCTATCTGAAACCGGCCAGCGGGGACGGCATCTCCGAATTCGCCATCAACGTCGCGATGCCGCTGCTGCTGTTTCGGACGATGGTGAATTCGGATTTCCACGGCGTGGCGCCCTGGTCGCTGTGGGGTGCTTATTTCGCGGCGGTTGCAATGACATGGGCCGCCGGCCATCTGGTGACGACACGGATCTTTGGGCGGGACGCGCGCGCCGGCATCGTCGGTGGAGTGTCGTCATCCTTCTCGAATGTGGTGTTGCTGGGCATTCCCTTCGTTCTCGGCGTATTCGGGTCCAGCGGATTCGAAGTGCTGTCGCTGCTCGTTTCCGTGCATCTGCCGACCATGATGATGGCTTCGATCATCATGTTCGAGATATTTGGCCGCGGCGGCAGCGAGCCCGTACACCCGCTGCGCATCATCCAGAGCTTTCTGAGAAGACTGTTCACCAATCCGTTGATCATCGGCATCCTGGCCGGGCTGGCATGGCGCCTCACCGGCGCGCCGCTGCCGAACCTTGCCATGCGACTGACCGATGCGCTGGCTAACACCGCCGGGCCGGTGGCGCTGTTCGCCATGGGGCTCAGCCTGCGCCGTTTCGGCATTTCCGGTAACATCCGACCGGCGCTGGCGCTGTCGACGCTGAAACTGTTCCTGATGCCGGCGCTGGTGCTCGGCCTGGTCTGGCTGTTTGGCCTGCCGCCCTTGACGGCCAAAGTGGCGGTCGTGGTGGCGGCGCTGCCGTCCGGCATCAATTCCTATCTCATCGCCGTGCAGTTCAACACCGGCCAGGCGCTGGCGTCGAACCAGATGACCATCGCCACGGCAAGCGCGGTTGTTACAACCGCCTTTTGGCTGACGGTGGTGGTGCATGTCTTTGGGTAGGCTTGGTCTTCTGTAAGGCTGGTCTTTGGCAAGGCTGGTCTTTGGCAAGGCTGCGGCCCAAACTAATTTACATGTGAATTTTCTCTGGCGTTGGGCTGGCCCAAAGCCTATATGCCATCTTGCAATTGCTTGCCGGGCTTGCCCTAGGTAAAGAGCAGTGGCTTCAGCGTGTCGGCTCCGCCGCCATTGTGCACGCTCGTTCAAGAGATCCAGGAAACCGGCCCGTCAGTGCGCCGAACGGAGGCTAGACCATGCTGCAGAAAACCAGCCATTTCATGCGCCAGGCCAATCTCATCAATGGCGAATGGGTGCAGGCCGACAGCGGCCAAACGGTCGACGTCAACAACCCGGCCACCGGTCTCAAGATCGGCACCGTGCCGAAGTCGGGCAAGGCGGAAACCCGCCGCGCCATCGAAGCTGCAAGCGAAGCCTTCAAGACCTGGCGCAAGACGACCGCGCTGGAGCGCTCGAAGCTGTTGCGCAAGCTGCATGACGCGATGATGGATAATCAGGATGTGCTGGCCGAACTGCTCACCATCGAGCAGGGCAAGTCGCTCGCCGAATCCAAGGGCGAGATCGGTTCGGCTGCCGCCTACATCATGTGGTTTGCCGAGGAAGGCCGCCGCACCTATGGCGATGTCGTGCCATCGCCATGGGGCGATCGCCGCATCCTGGTGACCAAGGAGCCGGTCGGCGTCATTGCCGCCATCACGCCGTGGAATTTCCCCTCCTCGATGCTTGCCCGCAAGCTTGGCCCCGCGCTTGCCGCCGGCTGCACCGCCGTGGTCAAGCCGGCCTCGCAGACGCCGTATTCCGGCCTTGCATGGGGCGCGCTCGCCGAGGAAGTAGGCTTCCCAAAGGGCGTCATCAACATCCTGACGGGTGCTGCCGGCGAAATCGGCGACGAGATCTGCGCCAATCCGCTGGTGTCGAAGATCACCTTCACCGGCTCGACCGAGATCGGCAAGCTGCTGATTCAAAAGTCGTCCGTCACCGTCAAGAAGGTCTCGATGGAACTCGGCGGCAATGCGCCGTTCGTGGTCTTCGACGATGCCGACCTCGATCGCGCCGTCGCCGGCGCCATCACCGCCAAATACCGCAATTCAGGCCAGACCTGCGTGTGCACCAACCGCTTCCTGGTGCAGGCCGGCATCTACGACAAGTTTGTCGAGAAGCTGGCCGCTGCCAGCAATGCGCTGAAAGTTGGCTCGGGCCTGGAAGAGGGCGTGCAGCAGGGACCGCTGATCGACGTGAAGGCGGTCGAGAAGGTCGAGGAATTCATCGCCGACGCCACGTCGAAGGGTGGCAAGGTCGTTGCCGGCGGCAAGCGCCACGCGCTTGGCGGCTCATTCTTCCAGCCGACCGTCATCGCCGATGCGAAGCCTGACATGCGCTTCATGAAGGAAGAGATTTTTGGCCCGATCGCCCCGGTGTTCAAGTTCGAGACCGAAGAGGAAGCCATTGCGCTTGCCAACGACACCGAGTTCGGCCTGGCCGCCTATTTCTACACCGGCGATCTCGGCCGCGCCTTCCGGGTCATGGAAGGCCTGAAATACGGCATGGTCGGCGTCAATGAAGGCCTGATCACCACGCCGGAAGCGCCGTTCGGCGGCGTCAAGGAATCGGGCCTCGGCAAGGAAGGCGGACATCAGGGCATCGAGGACTATCTCGACACCAAATATGTCTGCATCGGGGGTCTCGGCCTCTAAATCATTGACGGGCAGGGCAGGCCGCGGGCCGGCCCTTGCCAGACGACATTCAGCCGGACTGGAGCGGTTCAGCGTTTCACGGAAACGCCGAACCGCTCCAGTTCTTTGTTTTTTGCAGTTCCGGACGGAAAACCGTTTCACACTTTTCCTGGAATTGCTCTAAGTCGATAGATCGACGAATTAGCATTTGGACATAGCGATGAAGGACGGCGAAGTCTTCGGCACGACGCAGGCAGGCGAACCCGTTCGCCGTTTCACCATCCGGGGCGGCGGCGTCAGCGCCAACATCATCGGGCTCGGCGCAATCATCCAGGATCTGCGGCTCGCCGGTCACGACGCGCCGCTGGTGCTGGGCTACGATCGCTTCGAGCCTTACGAGACCGACCGGGCCTTCTTCGGCGCGGTAGTCGGCCGCTATGCCAACCGCATCCGCGACGGCCGCTTCACCATTGCCGGCCAGCGCTACCAGACTGAGCGCAATTTCCTCGGCAAGCACACGCTGCATGGCGGCTCGGAGGGCTTCTTCCACCGGCCGTGGACGGTTTCGCTGCACGGCCGGGATTTTGTCACGCTGACCCTGCACGATCCCGAGGGCACGATGGGCTTTCCCGGCGCGCTCGACGTCACCTGCACCTACCGGCTGAAGATCCCCGGCACGCTCTCGATGGAACTGACCGCCACTTGCGAGGAGCCGACGCTGTGCAATCTGGCGCAGCATTCCTATTTCAATCTCGACGATGGCGGTGCCGGCGACATTCTCGACCACCGGCTGATGCTGAACGCCGGCGCCTATACGCCTGTCGATGGCGAGATGATCCCGACCGGCGTCGTCAAACCTGTCGACGGCACGCCCTTCGACTTCCGCCAGGCGCGGCCGCTGCGCATGGAAACGGAAGGCGAGCAGCTTCCCTACGACGTCAATTTCTGCCTGGCGTCAGCCCGGGGCCCGCTTCACCAGGTGGCGTGGGCGCAAGGCGCCAATTCCGGCGTCGAGATGGAAGTCTGGACCACCGAGCCGGGCCTGCAGCTTTACACCGGCCAGTATGTCGCGCCGACCTCGGGCGGCCTGGACGGACGGCGCTACAAGGCGTTTTCCGGCTTTTGCCTGGAAGCGCAGACCTGGCCCGACGCGCCGAACTGGCCCTATTTCCCACAGGCCACGCTGTGGCCGGGCCAGATCTATCATCAGGTGACGGAATATCGTTTCAGGCTTCCCTAAGGTCTTAGCCCTCGAAAGCGGTTCTTAGAACCTCGAACGGCGCCAGCGCGCCTCGCACCTGGACGACTGTGGCGGCGACGCGATGCGCGCGCTGCACGGCATCCGCCGGGGCATGGCCGGCCAGCCGGGCGGCGAGATAGCCGCCATTGAAGGAATCGCCGGCGCCGGTGGTGTCGACCGGGGTGGCGACATGCTGGGCCGGAACCGGCTGCAGGGCTCCGCCAGTGGCGATCAGCGCGGGTTCCTCGCCATTCTTGACGACGACTTCGCCGACCAGTTTTCCGAACCGCTCGGCGGTCGCTTGCGGTGCCGAGTCGCCAAACAGCATCTGCTCGTCGGGAAAGGTCGGTAGCGCGATGTCGGCGACGGCAAGCGCGTCGAGGATCGCGGCTTGCGCCTCCTCGCGGCTCTGCCACAGGCGCGGCCGGTAGTTGGGGTCGAAGGCGACGCGAGAACCGGCAGCGCGCGCTTTGGCCACTTCTGCCAGCAACGTCTTGCGCGCGGCGGCATCCAGAATTGCCAAAGTGATTCCGGAAAAATACACAAGAGCCTGGTTTTCAAGGCTTCTTGCCAAGGCGGCCGGGTCCGAGGCAAGCCGCCTGGCCGCCGCGTCGCTGCGCCAATAGGTGAAGGCGCGTTCGGCGCCGGTCAAGGTGATGGCGTAGAGGCCGGGCCGCGCGCCTGGGATGACCGGGCTGGCGCCGATGTCGATGCCGTTTTCGGCGAAGAACGAAATCTGGCCCTGCGAGAAGGGATCGTCGCCGAAGGCCGAGACATAGGTCGCCGGCCGCTCGCCGCTCAGCGCATGCAGCGCCCACAGCGTGTTGAACGTGTCGCCGGCAAAGCCCATGCGCCAGTTCGGCCCGGCCTGGCCGGACAGTTCGAGCATGCATTCACCGATCGAAGCGACGCCGTCTGCTGCCATGTATCTGTCTCCGGATCAGTTCGCTGCTGTAGCTTTTTGCGGCCGGCAGCGCCATGCTTGGCGGCGGCGGTTTTTTGCGCCAGAAGCGTTTTCCCACAGAAGCGGCGGGACGCGAATTGCTTCCCGAGACGTTATGCCCAGAAGAGGAACCGGTTTGGCATCGATATGGCGTTATCTTCTTGCGGGCGTTGGTCTGGCCGCCTTGCTGGCTGGCATATTGGCGATCGTCTATCTGACCGCGCCGCAGTCGGCGCCAGGCCCCGATGTCTCGCGCTCGAAGAAGACGGCGAACGGCTTGTTTGTCGCCACCATTCAGCCGGAACGCGGCGTTATCCGGCAAGGCGAACTGCAATCCTGGTTGCTGACCCTGAAGACGGTCAAGGGCGATTCCGTGGAAGGTGCGGCGATCTCGGTGTCCGGCGGCATGCCGCAGCACAATCACGGCTTGCCGACCAGTCCGCAGGCGACCGACTATCTTGGCGAGGGACGCTACCGGATCGAGGGGCTGAAATTCACCATGAGCGGCGTGTGGCAGTTGCGGTTCGCCATTTCGGCGGCGGCCGGTTCCGACACGGTCGTCTTCAACGTGGTGCTGTGAGCGGATGAACCGCCTGTTGCGCCTTCTGGCCTTGGCTGCGGTTTTGCTCGTTGCCGGCTGCGGCAAGCCGGACTTTTCCGATGCCGAGAAGAAGACCATCGCTTCGCTGGCGCTGAACACCTTGCCGGCGCTCAAACCCGACACCACCAACCGCTTCGCCGACGTGCCGGCCGCCGCCGCCCTGGGCTCCACTCTGTTCTTCGACCAGGGGATGAGCCGTGACGGGAACGTATCCTGCTCGACCTGCCACAAGATCGACCGGCAGTTCCAGGATGACCTGCCGCAATCCGTCGGCGTTGGCCGAACCAACAGGCGCTCGATGCCGCTGGCCGGCATTGCCCGCAATCCGTGGTTCTTCTGGGATGGACGGCGCGACAGCCTGTGGGCGCAGGCGCTGACGCCGCTGGAAAACCGGCTTGAGCAGGCGGGGAACCGCGCGGCCTTCGCGCATTACATCCAGAAGCGGTTCGGCGAGCGCTACGAGCGCATCTTCGGGCCACTGCCGGATCTTTCCGCCGTGCCGGCCAACGCCAGCCCGCTCGGCAATGAGGCCGAGCAGGCGGCATGGAAGGCAATGACCGCGGCCCAAATGGACGACGTCAACCGCGTCTTTTCCAACATCGGCAAGGCGATCGCCGCCTTCGAACGGTCGATCGAACCGGCACAGACGCGCTTTGACCGCTTTGCCATCGATCTTGCGTCAGGCGCCAAGCCGAAAGCCGACGATGCCTTTTCGCAGGAGGAGATGCTCGGGCTGAAACTGTTCATCGGCAAGGCCAATTGCGTCACCTGCCATAACGGCCCGCGCTTCACCGACAACGCTTTCCACAACACCGGCGTGCGGCCGGTCAGGGATTTGCCATTGGATCGCGGCCGTTTCGATGCGGTGGCCCAGGTTCAGGCCGACCCATTCAACTGCTTCGGCGCCTTCCGCGATGGCGACGCCGGCGCCTGCGGAGAACTGCGCTTCATCGTCAAGGCAGCACCCGAACTGATGCGTGCCTACAAGACGCCGTCGCTGCGGGGCGCGGCGACACGGCCGCCCTATATGCATGCCGGACAGTTCTCCACGCTGGAGGAGGTGGTGGCGCACTACGCGAAGGCGGAGGCGGCCGTTGAAGGCACCTCCGAAGTGCACCCGTTGCAACTGTCGGACCGCGAACGCGCGGCGCTGGTGGCGTTTTTGAAGACGCTGTCGGAGTGAGCTAGCGATCCTTCACCGTCTCCATGGCCACGAAGGTCGAGGTCTGCGCAACATGCGGCAGTGCCGAGATGCGCTCGCCGAGCACGCGGCGATAGGCGGCGATGTCGGTGGTACGGACTTTCAGGAGATAATCGAAGCTCGACGCCATCATGTGGCACTGCTCGATCTCCGGCACGGCCTGCACCGCACGGTTGAAAGCATCGAGCGCGGCCGAGCGCGTGTCCGACAATTTGACCTGGACGAAGGCGACATGACCTTCGCCCATGCGCTCGCGATCGATGATCGCCTGATAGCCCCTGATATAGCCGTCCTTCTCCAGGCGCTTCACCCGCGCCTGCACCGGCGTCTTCGACAGGCCGACCTTGCCGGCCAGTTCCGACATGGACAGCCGCCCGTCGCGCGCCAGCGCCGACAGGATGTTTCTGTCGATGCGGTCCAATTGGTCTCCTGTCACGGATATCACAGTCCATCTGATAACAATTTAGCCGCATGATAGACCGCTCGGCCTGCCATGTCGATTTCTTTGGACCGGCCGAAAATGCGGCTCTGTGCTAGCTTGCGCCATTCGGTCCGGCGACCGCCGGCCCGCTCCCAGATGCTTGCTCCGCAGGACCGCCATGCCGCTCGACACCATCCGCCAGCAGATCCGCGCCAACTACCTGCCCGACGAAGACGCGGCTGTGAAGCGCCTGGCTGCCGCGACAGAACTTTCGGCCGATGACCGCAAAGCCGTCTCGGCCCGTGCCGCGGATCTGGTGCGCGCGGTGCGCGGCTCGTCCGACCCGCGGCTGATGGAGGTTTTTCTCTCGGCCTACGGCCTCTCCACCAAGGAAGGAGTGGCGCTCATGTGCCTGGCCGAGGCACTGCTGCGCGTGCCTGACACCGAGACCATGGACGACCTGATCGCCGACAAGATCGCACCGCATGACTGGTCGGCGCATTCGGGCGGTTCGAGCTCGATCTTCGTCAACGCCTCGACCTGGGCGCTGATGCTGACCGGCCGTGTGCTCGACGAAGGCGAGGGCGGCATTGAAGGCACGCTGCGCTCGATGGTTCGCCGGCTGGGCGAACCGGTGATCCGCAAGGCGGTCGCCGCCGCCATGCGCGAAATGGGCGAGCAGTTCGTGCTCGGCCGCACCATTGCGGAAGCCGTCAAGCGCGGCAAGTCGATGATCCAGAAAGGTTATCTCTATTCCTTCGACATGCTGGGCGAGGCCGCCCGCACCGAGGCCGATGCGCTGCGCTACCTCAAGGCCTATGCCGACGCGATCTCCTCGCTGGATTCAGGCTCCAACGGTCCCGATATCCGCCAGAACCACGGCATCTCGGTCAAACTGTCGGCGCTGCATCCGCGCTATGAAGAGGCACAGAAGGAAAAGATGCTGCCGGTGATGGCCGAGCGGCTGCTGTCGCTGGCGCTGGCCGCACGCCATTCGCGCATGGGCCTCAACATCGACGCCGAGGAGGCCGACCGGCTCGACCTGTCGCTCGATGTCATCGAGCGCGTGCTGGCTGAGCCGGAGCTTGCCGGCTGGAACGGCTTTGGCGTCGTCGTCCAGGCCTACGGCCCGCGCGCGGCCTTCACAATCGACTGGCTCTATGCGCTGGCGAAAAAGTACGACCGCAACATCATGGTGCGGCTGGTCAAGGGCGCCTATTGGGACACCGAGATCAAGCGGGCGCAGACGCTGGGGCTTTCCGGCTACCCCGTCTTCACCCGCAAGGCCAACACCGATGTTTCCTATATGGCCTGCGCTAGGAAGCTGCTTGGCATGACCGACCGTATCTATCCGCAATTCGCCACGCACAATGCCCATACCGTCGCCGCCATCCTGTCGATGGCTGACAACCGTGACGCTTTCGAATTCCAGCGCCTGCACGGCATGGGCGAAGCGCTGCATGAGACGGTGCGCCGGGCCGAAGGCACGCGCTGCCGCATCTATGCGCCGGTCGGCGCGCACTCCGACCTCTTGGCCTATCTGGTTCGCCGCCTGCTGGAGAATGGCGCCAACTCCTCCTTCGTCCATCAGCTCACCGACGAGGACGTCGAGCCGGAGGATATTGCGCGCGATCCGCTCGAGACGGTCGAGAGCCAGGGCCCCGCCGCCAATCCGGCAATCGCTCGTCCTGCGACGATCTTCGGCGCTGGTCGGCGCAACTCGAAGGGGTTCGACATCACCGATCCGGTGACGCTGGCGGCGATCGACAAGGCCAAGGCGGCCTTTGCCGGGCCCGAGCGCTGGCATGCCAAGCCGATGACGCGCGCCGCCGGCTACGGCAAGCAGCGCCCGGTGGTCAATCCGGCAAAGCCTGCCGAGATCGTCGGCACGGTCGCCGAAGCCGCTGCCAAGCAGGTCGCGACCGCGGTGCGCTTTGCTGTGGAAGCGCAGCCGTCCTGGGCGAAGCGTCCCGTTGCCGAGCGCGCCGCCATCCTCAACCGCGCCGCCGACCTCTATGAGGCCAATGCGGTCGAGTTTTTCGCGCTGGCTACAAGGGAAGCCGGCAAGTCGCTGGCCGACGGCGTGGCTGAAGTGCGCGAAGCCGTCGACTTCCTGCGCTACTACGCTGCCGAAGCGGCCAACAACGAAGCGGGCACCGAGGCGCGCGGCGCGATCGTGTGCATTTCGCCGTGGAATTTCCCGCTCGCCATCTTCACCGGCCAGATCGCGGCAGCGCTCGTCACCGGCAATTCGGTCATCGCCAAGCCAGCCGAACAGACCCCGCTGATCGCCTTCCGCGCCGTCGAGCTGCTGCGCGAGGCCGGCGTGCCGGAAGATGTCATCCAGCTTCTGCCGGGCGACGGTCCGTCGGTCGGCGGACCGCTAACTGCGGATCCGCGCATTGCCGGCGTATGCTTCACCGGCTCGACCGAGGTTGCAAAGCTGATCGAGAAGCAACTGGCCGAGACAGCCGCGCCCGACGCCATGCTGATCGCGGAGACCGGCGGTCTCAATGCCATGATCGTCGATTCCACAGCACTGCCCGAACAGGCGGTGCGCGACATTCTGGCATCCGCCTTCCAGAGTGCGGGTCAGCGCTGTTCGGCGCTGCGCGTGCTCTACGTGCAGAAGGATGTCGAGAAGAAGATGCTGGAGATGCTGAAGGGCGCCATGGAAGCGCTCACCATCGGCGATCCCTGGCAGATTTCGACCGATGTCGGGCCGGTCATCGATGACGAGGCGCAGGAATCGATCCGCGAGTATTGCACCAAGATGGGGCTGCAGGGCCGGTTGATTGCCAAACTCGAAGCACCGAAGGACGGCCGCTTCGTTGCGCCGCATGTGTTCCGGGTCAAAGGCATCGAGGAGATGGAGCGCGAAGTGTTCGGCCCGGTGCTGCATGTCGCCAGCTTCGACGCCGACGGGATCGACGCCGTCATCGCCGCCATCAACCGCAAGGGCTATGGCCTGACCTTCGGCCTGCACACCCGCATAGAAGGCCGCGCCCAGCATTTCGTCGACGGCATCCATGCCGGCAACATCTATGTCAACCGCAACCAGATCGGCGCCGTCGTCGGTTCGCAGCCCTTTGGCGGCGAGGGGCTTTCGGGCACCGGGCCGAAGGCCGGCGGGCCGCATTATCTCCGGCGGTTCCGCAAAGGGCCGGAGGCGGGCACGGAGATTGCCGAGGGCCACAAGGTGACTGCGACCGAACTCGCCGACAATCTGCCCGATCCGACGCTTGGCGGCTGGTCGACGCGGCCGGATCGCATCGCCATTTTGAGAAAACATCTGCGCGGCAAGGGCGCTGCAGCCATCGGCGCTGCAGCCGCCATCGATTTCGGCCAGGTCGACCTGCCCGGACCGACCGGCGAGGCCAACACGCTGTCGCTGTCGCCGCGTGGCCGGGTGCTGTGCCTCGGTCCGGACGCCGACACGCTGCTTGCCCAGACGATCCAGGCGCTGGCCGCCGGCAATGCGGTGCTGGCCGTGGCGCCGGGCGCGCCGGCGGCACTGTCGGCGCTGACCGGCAAGGGGTTGCCGCTGGCGGCCATAGACGGTCGGCCAGACCCAGTCGAAGCGCGTTCGCTGCGCGTCCATGTCGTCGCCTTCTCGGGCAGGCCCGAGGCGGCGCGGATCGTGCGCAAGGTCATTGCCGACCGCAGCGGGCCGATCGTGCCGCTGGTCAGCGAGGTGCTCAACCCGGCGGCCTATGCGCATGAACGCGCTGTCTGCGTCGACACCACGGCTGCCGGCGGCAATGCCAGCCTGCTCGCGGCGGCCTAGGGGGCTTTTCGCGGCTCGCTTGCCTGCGTCGGGTTGCAAGGGTATGCGCAAGGGATAGAGAGCAACTCGAGCGGGGCAGCCGAACAGATGGAAGACACGTCCCGACCGATTGAGCTGCCGCGGGTGGCGGTGGTCATCACCTGCTTCAACTATCGGCCGTACGTCGAACAGGCGATCCGCTCGGTGCTTGCGCAGACCTACCGGAATTGGGAATGCGTCATCGTCGACGATGCCTCGACGGACGGCTCGGCCGACCAAGTCCGCCAGCTCCTAAGGGATATAGACGACCCGCGCCTGCGCCTGATGGCGCGCACGGAGAATGGTGGGCAGATCGCGGGATTCCGCGACGGCTTTGCCGCAACCGCCGCGCCTTTCGTCGCGTTTCTGGATTCCGATGACGTGTGGCTGCCGGATTTTCTCCTGGCGCATCTGTCCGCCCACCTCAACACGACGCATTCGGCCGCACTGTCGAGTTCCGATGTGTTCCTTGTCGATGGCGACGGCACCTTGCTGGGCGGTACCTTCCTTGCCTTGCGCAAACCGCGGTCCGGAGCGGATCGCAGTGGCGTCGCCATCGCGCCCGGTGGCAGGCTTGCCGGCATGGCGCCCGGGATCGCCTACGCATCGGAGCATCCGGTAACCTATTTCGCACCTGCGGTGACGGGCTGGCTGTGGTCGCCATGCTCGGCGATCATGTACCGGCGTGGCGCGCTGGAACCGGTATTGTCCTTCCCGTTCAAGGCCAAGGTCGGGACGGATTATCTGACGGCGACACTCGCGCACCAGGCCGGCGGCAGCCTCATCCTGTCAGAAGGTCTCGGCCTCTATCGCCTGCATGGCTCCAACCTGTCCACCGGAACTGCCTTTGCCGGCGGCAATGTGCGGCAAACGCCTGCATACAGGAGCTACAGGAGCGTGTTGGCGGCGGATGCCGCAGACTATTTGCTGGCGAATTCTGCCTGGCTCAGCGATCTCAACGGGCGCAATTTCATACCTGCATTCCTGATGCAGCATGTGCGCCAGTTCCCGGAGCTGGCCGGTGATCCGCGGTTGGCGCGCTACCTGACACGCGGACAGCCCTGGCGGCGGCTGCGCCTGCACATTGCCCAGTGGCTTCGGCGACTGGGCGGCCGGAATTCAACCGGAACATGACGGCATCTGCAGGTCGTCAGATCTCGTCGACGGGTGAAATCTCAATCAGGCGCCTTCGACAACCGAAAAGCCTTCGAACTGCGGATGGCCGAGATAATGCACCTTCGAGGTGCCGGTGTTGCGATGGGCGGCGCGAAAATTCTCGGATTTGGTCCAGGCGACGAAATCCTCATGGCTTGCCCACACCGTGTGCGAGGCAAACAGCGTGTAACCCTCGGCCTCGTTGACCGGGCCGCGCAGCAAGTGGAATTCCCTGAAGCCTTCCATCTTCGAAAGGCTGGAATCGCGGTTCTTCCAGACATCCTCGAAGGCAGTCTCCGAGCCGTTCTGGACCTTGAAGCGGTTCATGGCGATGTACATTGGGCTTCCTCTTGAATTGGTGGACGACGACATTTGGCGAAGGTCTGCGAGCTGGTTAAAACGGACCGATCCGCGCCCTGAACACCCAACTTGATAATCCGGTCTCGGGTGGAATGGGCGGGAACGGGGCTTGCTGGCGCACCAGTTTCAAAGCGAATTGGTCTAGCTCGGCAGACCCTGAACTTTCGACAAGCTGCAAGTCGCTGACGCTGCCGTCGGCCATGACGACGAAATAGACCCTGGCATTGTTGCGAGCCTTGGCTTGAACCGCCTTCGAAACGTGGCGGTTGGCGCGGACAAGCTTGTTTTGAACTTCAACGCTGTAGCCGGATTCCATCGAATTGCCCGCCGCGCCCTGTTTTCCGCCTTTGCTGGCAACCGCCGTTGCCTCGCGCTCCTCGCCATCTGCCGTGCCGCCAGTCTCTCCCGGTATTGGTGCGCCTGATATTGATGTACTTGGCCTCGGGCTTGGGACTGGTGGCCTCGCGGTAGGCAATTCAACGGCAGGCTCATTGGCGGGAGACGCCTCCGAACTCTGCGTTTGAACCGGTGACGGTGCAGGCGTCTCACCCTCCGGGGCGACACTTTGATCATCCGGGATGGCAGCCGTCGGTGCATCCGGAGCGACGACTACCTGCTTGGCAGCTTCCGGCGCAGATTTGGGCGCCGCCGGCTCCTCTACGGCTTGAGGCGCCTCGGTTTGCGGCGTGGGTTGGACGGGGTTGGCCGGCTGAGGATCGGTTACCAGGGTAACATCCACTGCGTCGGGTACCGGGTTTTGCAAAGCGGTGCCGAGGACGTCTGCGCCTGATCGATCGGCGCCTTCGGCCTGTATTGCCTTCCCGGTATCGAATGTCCCGGCGGGTGCGACCATGAACGCCGCTGCGGCAGCGGCATGGAGCAGGCAGGACGCGACGATCGCCACAGTCCATTTGCGGTCCGCGGCCGCCGGCTGTACGAGCTCGTCCATTGTTATCGCCGGTTCGTTGCCGGCGTCGGGGAGGGGGGTGATGTCCTGCATGGTTCGCGGCGAGACCTGCCGCGAGCGCGGCGGGATTGTCAAATCAAGATCGGTTGCCGGCCATAACGGCGGAGCTGCGACGGGTCGTGTCGCATTGTCGTGCAGGAAGGCGGGATGCAGACCCACCTCAAACGCCGAATGCGATACCGGTCTTGGTCTGCGTCTTCAGGCCGCGCATGCAGGCGCCCGGTTCGACGCCGGCGCATTCGGTGGCGCTGTTGATCAGCACGCGGCTGAGTTTGGTGCAGTCGGTGCCGGCGAGGTCGAAGCGGATCACCTTGGTCTTGCCGGCCGGCAGGTCCTTGAAGTCGAGCACGCTCAGGCGGTCGACAATGCCGGCCTCGTTGAACAGCGCGATTTCGAATGCCGCCTTGGAAAGATCGGCGCCGAGCGCATTGTTGACGACGAAGGTCAGGCGGCAACCCTTTTCGGAGGGCTGCGCGGCATTGAGCTCGAGGCTGAGTTGCGGAGCCGGCGCGGACTGAGCCCACGCCGGCATCAAGCCAAGCGACATCGCCAGCGTCGAGGTCAGGAGCCGAAGCGATGCCGTCAAACTTGTCATGGGTGTCAGCCTCCAAAGCGCATGGTTGCGGCCAGCTTCAGCGTGATGCCGGGTTCATAGATGACGGCGGTGGTGCCGCCGTTCAGCGGGTTGGTGTATTTGACGTCGAACAAATTGTCGGCGCGGAAGTCCACCTTCAGATTGTCGGTAGCCTGGTAACTGGCGAAGGCGTTGACCAGAGTATAATCCTTGGCTACGGGGTTGCCCTTCGGCTTGCCGTTGTACTGCACCTCGCCGCCGACGGTCAGCTTGTCCTGAAGGAAGCGGAAGCCGAGCTGCCCGGTGACCTGCGAGGACGGGATGGTGGCAAGGTCGGCGCGCTCACCTTCATCGGAGATGGTGTGGCCGTTGGTGATCGAGGCGGAGAGCCCGGCATAACCCCAGGCGGCATCGTAGACGCTTTCCAGTTCGAAGCCGTTGATCTTGGCCTGGGCGACGTTCTGGTACTGGAAGCAGATCGGAATGCCGGGGCCGAACGGGCAGCCGCTGGTCGGGTCGAATGCCGACAGTGTGACGCCTTCGATGTAGTCGTCGACATCGTTGTGGAAGTAGCCGGCCTTGAGCCGGAACGCGTCGCCGGCCTCGACAAGGTTGTTCAGCTTGTAGTTGACGCCGAACTCGGTGGTCTTGCCGGTTTCGGGTTGCAGGTTGGGGTTGGGCAGGAACGGGAAGGTGACGCCGGCCGGATGATTGCCGCTGATCAGCGTCTCGGTCAACGAGGGCGAGCGGTAGCCTTCCGCGTAGGTGCCGTAGAACTGCAGGCCCGCCAGGCTGGCGCTTTCGAAGGGCGTGACACCAACGGTGATGCGCGGCGACAGACGATCACCTGACGTTTCGTGGGTGCTGTCTTCGAGGCTGTAATTGTCGTAACGCAGCCCGGCAATGACCTCGAGCCAGTCCCAGGTGAGCTTGTCCTGGATGTAGGCGCCCGAAACACTACGCTTGCCCGATGGGGTGTAGAAGCTGTCGCCGCCGGCGGTGCCGCCGGTCTCGACATCGTCACCCACCCAGTCGCCGCCATAGGTCAATTCGTGCGCAACACCGGCTGTTTCGAAGCGCGACGTGTTCCAGATGTCGACGCCGGCCGTGCCAACGTCGAAGGTCGAGGTCGAACCGACGGGCAGCAGCACGGGAAGGCCGGTCGACGGATCGAAGCGGTTCTGCGGGACCAGCGTGGTGAGGTCGAGATTGGTCTTGTTGTAGGAGGCGTTGATGTGGAGATCGAGCCAGCTCCTGGCGTCGTCGGTGATGTTGTAGCGGGCGGTGAAGGTGTTCGACTTCACGTCGACGTCGTTGGCCGGCACGCCGCCGCTGGTTTCCGTCCAGCCGTCGCTCGAGCCGACCCAGCCGAGCTTCAATTCGCTGTTTTCGCTCGGGCGGATGGTGGTCTTGAGCAGGCCGCTCAGCACGTCGAAGCCGGTTCCGGCGACGGTGTCGCCGCTGCCATTCTTGTAGTCGCCGTAGTCGCGGTAGACGATGTTGCCCAGCACATCCAAATCGTCGTTGAATTTGTAGGCGCCGCTGGCGCTGGCGGTCCAGCCCTTGCCGTTGCTTTCATAGCGCCCGGTGACGGAGCCGGCCCAGGTTTCGCCCGATCTGAGGAAATCCACCGCATCCTTGGTGTCGAAGAAGACGACGCCGCCAATGGCGCCGGAGCCGTAGGTGTTGGCGGTCGGTCCGCGAATGACGTCAACGGATTTGATGAGCTCGGGATCGACATAGAAGGTCGACTGCGTGCCGTGGTCTGAGCGCTGGAAATTCTGCCTGGCGCCGTCGACGATGACGGCGACGCGACCGAAATCCTGCAGGCCGCGGATGTTGATGCTGGAGCTGACGCGTCGCGCATCGGCCTGCACGGCGACACCAGGCACACCGAGCAGCATTTCGTTCGGCGTCGTCGCCATGCGGCGGTCGAGCTGTTCCTGGTCGACATGGCTGGCTGAGGCCAGCGATTCGATTGCCGTCTCGCCGGTGCGGCTGATGACGAGGATCTTGTCCAGCAGGGTCGCGCCGGCGGGCGCCGGCTTGGTGTCTTCGGTTTTCCTGGTCTGGTCGGCCTGGTCAGCGGCCGGCTGAGCAGCCTGCTGAGCGCTGGCCGGCGATGTCAGCAGCGCGATCGTCGCTGCCCCCGCAAGCAAGGCTGCCATTGCCTTTGCCATAGGCCGATGCACCGGATCGGCGTTCGCCAGACCCAGTCGTCCACAATTTCCCAAGCCCATGCCCCAACTCCAAAATTCCAGGTTCGATGCTGGCTGGCTTGGTGCTCGCTGGCATTTTTCATTCTGTCCGGCGTCTTAAATGTTGACTCATTTTGTCCGGTATTGCACTGACTAATAAACATGATTATTCGAGTCAAGAAATAATCGGCATTTTTACAACGCTAGCCAGTTGCCCGGCACAGGAAAGGGATCGAAAGAGATGAACACCCACAATCCCAACGACTTCCGTTACCGCGTCCGCCGTTCCGAGGAGACGCCGACCCGCTTCGACCGGGTGCCGCTGGCGGTGCGGACGCTGTCCTCCAACACGCTGTTCCAGGGCGAGCACGAGATCGGCATCGAGCACCATGGGGCGCTCTATCGGCTGAAGATCACCCGCCAGGGCAAGCTCATCCTCAACAAGTGACGAAACAGCCAGGCAGGCCAAAACGCCAGGCAGGACAGGTAAGCAGGACATGGACCAGCGCGTAAAACCCGCACCGCATGAAATCCGGCGAGCGCGGGCAGACAATCCGAAAGCGCGCGAGCGCGATCTTGCCGCCGAGCTCGGTATTTCCGAAGCCGAGCTGGTGGCCGCGCATTGCGGCGACGGTGTCGTGCGCGTCGAGCCCAGGGTCAACGATCTTCTGACCGGCCTCGACGCCGTCGGCGAAGTGATGGCGCTGACCCGCAACGAAAGCGCGGTGCACGAGAAGATCGGCGTCTACGACAAGGTTGTCACAGGCGCGCACAATGCCATGGTGCTGGGCGAAAACATCGACCTGCGTATCTTTCCAAAGGTCTGGGCGCATGGCTTTGCCGTGGAAAAGCGCGACGGTGGCGACATCCGCCGCAGCCTGCAATTCTTCGACGCGGCCGGCGATGCGGTGCACAAGGTGCATCTGCGGCCGGCGTCCAATCTCTATGCCTACCAGAAGCTCGTGGCCGCACTCGAATCGCCGAACCAGGAGGCGACCGTGTCTATCGCAGGCCTGGCCGACGACGACGCGGAGACGTCGGGCATTGCCGCAGACATCGATGATCTGCGCGACCGCTGGAGCCGGCTGACCGACGTCCACCAGTTCTTTGGCATGTTGAAAGCGCTGAAGCTCAGCCGCCGCCAGGCCGTGCGCATGGTCGGCCAGGACTATGCCTGGCTGCTCGACAATGACGCCATCGGCGCCATGTTCCACCATGCCGCCGCCGACGGCATGCCGATCATGTGTTTTGTCGGAAACCGAGGCTGCATCCAGATCCATTCCGGCCCGGTCAAGTCGATCAAGCCGATGGGGCCGTGGATCAACGTCATGGACGAGACCTTCCATTTGCATCTGCGCACCGACCACATCCAGGAGGTGTGGGCGGTGCGCAAACCGACCAAGGACGGTCATGTCACCTCGCTCCAAGCCTATGGCGCCGACGGCAAGATGATCATCCAGTTCTTCGGCAAGCGCCGTGAAGGCGAGGGCGAGCGCGACGACTGGCGGTTCCTTGCCGAGAACCTGCCGCGCATTCCAAGCCCGACCGCAGCCTGAGGAAACGACGATGATTTCACTGTTCAGGACGCTTGCCGCGGCCATGGGCCTGTCGCTGTTTATTGCCGCCCCAGTGCCGGCCAGCGAGAACGTGGCCGTGTTGGCCGACACGTCGCGGATCGTGGCGATCGGCGGTTCGATCACCGAGATCGTCTACGCGCTTGGCGAGGAAGGTCATCTCGTCGCCCGCGATTCGACCAGCCGCTACCCCGCCGCCGCGGTCGCGCTGCCCGACGTCGGCTATATGCGCCAGCTGTCGCCGGAAGGCGTGTTGTCGGTCAATCCTTCGGGCATTCTGGCGCTGCATGGCAGTGGGCCGAAGGAAGCGGTCGATGTGCTGAAAAAGTCGAGCGTTCCGTTCATCGACGTGCCCGAGCATTACAGCCATGACGGCATCCTGGAAAAGATCCGCATCGTCGGCAAGGCGCTTGGCGTCGACGCCAAGGCCGAGACGCTGGTGGCTGAGACCGACGCCAAGCTGAAGGCGGCCGAGAAGCAGACGGCGTCGATCAAGCAGCGCAAGCGCATCCTGTTCGTGCTGTCGATCCAGGGCGGCAAGATCCTGGCCGCCGGCACCGACACCGCCGGTGACGGCATCATCAAGCTCGCCGGTGCCGTCAATGCGGTCGAAGGTTTTTCCGGCTACAAGCAGATGTCCGACGAGCCGATCGTCACTGCCAGGCCGGACGTGATCCTGGCCATGAAGAATGCCGGCCCGCCGATTGCGGAGGCCGAGCTGTTCGCCATCCCGTCGATCACCTCGACGCCGGCGGGCGAAGGCCGCAAGCTGACCCTGATGGATGGCAGCTATCTCCTCGGCTTCGGGCCGCGCACGGCCGATGCCATCCACGATCTGGCCGCCTCGCTCTATGGCAGCCAGGTCACGGACTGAGCCGATGGTGGATCAGTCGATCGCCGGCGCGGCGGGCAAGGTGGCCGAGGGCGATCGTTCCGGGCGCGCTCGCCTGGTTATTGTGCTCCTGTGTGTGGCGCTTGCCCTTTCGATGTTCCTGTCGCTGAGGTCGGGCGCTTCCGATGCATCGGCCGTTGGTGTCATTCGTGACTGGCTGACCGGCGCCACGCCGGACGACGCCGCGCTTGGTGCCCGCGACCGGTTGATCGTCTACGATATCCGCATGCCGCGCGTACTGCTCGGTGTGCTCATCGGGGCGGCACTGGCCGTATCGGGTGCGGTCATGCAAGGCCTGTTTCGCAACCCGCTCGCCGATCCCGGCCTGATCGGCGTTTCCGCCGGGTCGAGCCTCGGCGCGGTCGCCGTCATCGTGCTCGGCACGACGTGGCTGGCGCCGCTCACTCTGGCGCTCGGCGGGCTGGCCTTGCCGCTCGCCGCTTTCTGCGGCGGCCTTGCGGTCACGCTGGTGCTCTACCGCGTCGCCACGCGGCAGGGGCGCACATCGGTCGCTACCATGCTGCTTGCCGGCATTGCGCTCGCAGCCCTTGCCATGGCGCTGACCGGTATCCTGATTTTCATGGCCGACGACCGGCAGTTGCGCGACCTGACCTTCTGGCAACTGGGCTCGCTGGGCGGCGCGACCTGGCCGAAGATCGCTTCCGTCGGTCCGATCATCATCCTGGCGCTTGCGGCAATGCCGTTCCTGGCCAAAGGCCTCAACGCCCTGGCGCTCGGCGAGGCGACGGCCGGACATCTCGGCATCCCGGTACAGCGGCTGAAATACACCGCGATCGTCGGCGTCTCGGCAGCGGTCGGCGCCTCTGTCGCAGTCAGCGGAGGCATCGGTTTTGTCGGCATCGTCGTGCCGCATCTGCTGCGGCTGCTGATCGGTCCGGACAATCGCTATCTTTTGCTCGCATCGGCGCTGCTCGGCGCCTCGATGCTGCTTCTTGCCGACGCAGTTGCCCGCGTCATCGTGGCGCCGGCCGAATTGCCAATCGGCATCGTCACGGCGATCGCCGGCGCGCCGTTCTTCCTCTGGATCCTGCTGCGCAAGCGCGGCGTAATCGACTTGTGAGGCGGCATGATCGAAGCACGCGATGTCTCGGTGGCGATCGGCGGCAAGCGCATTGTTGCCAATGTCGATCTCGTCGCGCGGCCGGGCGAAATTGCGGCAATCGTCGGACCCAACGGCTCGGGCAAGACGACGTTTTTGAAGGCGTTGTCGGGCGATCTGGCGTTTGCGGGGACAGTGGCCGTCAACGGGCGCGACCTCTCCGCGATGAAGCCGGTGGAGGCCGCGACTGTGCGTGCCGTGCTGCCGCAGGCCGCGACGCTGTCCTTTCCCTTCACCGTGCACGAAGTGGTCAGGCTCGGCCTTATCGGCGGCCGTTCCGGCGTTCTGCCGGGCGAAGATGATCGTCTGCCCGAGCGGGCGCTGGTGCGGGTCGACCTCGACGGCTTTGCCGGCCGCTTCTATCAGGAGCTTTCGGGCGGCGAACAACAGCGTGTGCAGCTGGCGCGCGTGCTGTGCCAGGTCTGGGCGCCGGTGCTGGACGGCAAGCCGCGCTATCTCTATCTCGACGAGCCGGTCTCCAGCCTCGATATCAA
Source organism: Mesorhizobium sp. M0052 (assembly GCF_040323255.1). Taxonomy (NCBI): domain Bacteria; kingdom Pseudomonadati; phylum Pseudomonadota; class Alphaproteobacteria; order Hyphomicrobiales; family Phyllobacteriaceae; genus Mesorhizobium; species Mesorhizobium sp. M0052. Next base: position 214,865 of record NZ_JAMYUS010000008.1, read on the forward strand.
GCACCAGCTGATCATCATGAACATCGCCCGCGATTTCGCCCGGCGCGGCGGCGGTGTGATCGCCATCCTGCACGACCTCAATCTGACGGCCATGTATGCCGACCGGATTTTCGTGATGCATCGCGGCCGGCTCGCCGCCGACGGTTCACCGCAGGAGGTGCTGAGCGACGATCTGATCGAAAAGGTGTTCGATTGTCGGCTAAGGGTCGGTGTGTTGCCGGCGGCGAACATGCCGTTCGTCTTGCCGCAGTCAGCCGCCTAAAGCGCGTCGCGTTTGAACGGACTCAGGCGACGCGCTTTAGGTCTTTGTTTTTATGCATGTCATTGTCTCAAAACCGGGGCCACTTTTGAGCGACATGCACTAGAAAACTCAGGCGGCCGGTGCTCGCTGGACCAGCATGTCGATGCCGAGCAAATGACGCACATTCGGGCGCGCCGCCACCATATCGGCGATCGTGTAGCGGGAGAGTACGGCAAAGAAGGCGTTGAGCGCCTCGCGCAGCGCCGAATTCAGCTGGCAGCTGTCGACCAGCGGGCATTCGGCGGCGTCGTTTTCGAAGCACTCGGCCATGGCGAAGCTCTCTTCGGTCACCCGTACGACGTCGAACAGGCTGATCTGCTCGGCGGGGCGGCCGATCCTCACGCCGCCATTCCTGCCGCGCACCGTCTCGACCAGGCCATGCTCGACCAGCGGCTGCAGGATCTTGAACAGGAAAAGCTCCGACACCGAATAGGCGGCCGCAATCTCGGGGATGCGGCTCAGGCGATCGTTGTTGGCGGCGCAATACATCAGGATGCGCATGGCGTAGTTGGTCTGGCGCGTCAGCCGCATTTCATTCCTCACCCGAGTCCTGGCGCGTTGGAACTGCACCAGATTTTAGATTGTGCTGGTGCGGCTTTCTCACCCGGAGTTTCGGATTCGCCCACACTGGCCTGATCGGAATATGGCCTATACCTTGGAACAATTCCAGACTGGCATTGCATGATAGATGAACATTCTTGTCAACTTTGCGTGCGAAACCGACAATTCCCGGACGAAATCGGCCCATCCGATCATGCTACGGGCCCAAACACCCCCTAAATAGCCCATGCCAGATAGCCAAGAGATCGATGAGGAGCGGCGTATCATGTCCCAATCGGCTTCGTCCCTGGCGCCTGGCGGTTTTGATGCCGAGACGGGCGCCAAGCTTTTCGCGTTGCGGCGGACAAAGTTCCTCGCCACGGCTGCGCTGGTGCTTTGCGTCGTGGTTTTTGCCGTGGCCAAATCGTTCGAGGCCAAGTATCCGTGGCTGGGCTTCGTGGCGGCCTTCGCCGAGGCGGCGACCATTGGCGGCCTGGCCGACTGGTACGCGGTGGTGGCGCTGTTCAAGCGGCCGCTGGGCCTGCCGATCCCGCACACCGCCATCATCCCAGCGAACCAGAACCGCATCGCCGATAATCTGGGCCGCTTCATCGAGGTCAATTTTCTGGCGCCGGAGCCGGTGCGGGAAAAGCTGGCCGAGGTCGATTTTGCAGCACTCGTCGCCGACTGGCTGACTGACGCCGAACGCTCTGCCGGCCTGTCACGCTTCGTCGTACGGCTGGTCCCGCAGACGCTTGCGGCGATCGAGCAATCCGGCCTGCGCGGCTTCGTCACCAGCCGCATGCTGGAGCAGATCGACAAGGTGCCGCTGGCGCCGCTCGCGGCCGAATTGCTGTCGGCACTGACCGACGACCGCCGCCACCAGAAACTCTTCGACGAATTCACCAGGGTGATCGGCCGGTTCCTGAACGATGAAGAGGCGCTGGCGACCATGCGCGAGAAAATCCGCGAGGAATTGCCGTCGCTGTTCAACCTGTTCAGAGCCGACGCCTATCTGCTGAAAAAGATCGTCGCTTCCGCCGGTTCGCTGCTTGACGAGGTGCGGGCCGACCCCGACCATCCGATGCGCGCCGAATTCGACCGTTTCGCGCACAGCTTCATCGAGCGGCTCAGAACCTCGAAGCAATACGCCAAACGGGCCGAGAAGCTGAAGCGCGATTTCCTGGCGCGGCCGGAAGTGAAGTCGCTCGCCGGCGACATGTGGCAGAGCCTCAGCGTGTTCATCGAACAGGACGCCAAGGCGGAGAATTCGATTGTTCGCGCGCATCTCGCCAACATGTTCGTCGAGGTCGGCCGCCATCTCTCAGGCGATCCGCAGATCAGGGCCGACATGAACCGGGGCTTTGTCGTGGCGCTGTCGTCGTTCGTGGAGAGCCAGAAGAGCGGTGTGTCGACATTCATCGCCGACCAGGTCAAGCGCTGGGACCTCGCCCAGCTGACGAGGCTGATCGAGATGAACATCGGCAAGGACCTGCAATATATCCGCTTCAACGGCATGATTATCGGCGGATTGGCGGGTATCGTGCTCTACACGGCGGAGAGGCTGTTTCTCGCTGGCTGATGCTGCATTTGCCGCTGAATTGCTTGGGCGTGCGAATGGACACACGGCGCGCGAGTGCTATTGTCCAGAACAGAACAGTTCACCGTTTCAAGGAAACGGCGACCTGCTCTAACTCTTTGTTTCGACGCAATTCCTGACGGAAAACCGTTTCACACTTTTCCTGGAATTGCTCGAGGTTCAGCATTTGCGACAACTGGGGAGCACGAGCAATGGCCAAACAACCCGACTCGGATTCATTCCTGGACATGTTCAGCCGGTTCGGCCGTGACCTGAAGGTGCCGAATGTCGAGGCGATCCTCGCGCATCACCGCAAGAACCTCGAGGCGCTGGAAAGATCCGCGCGGGCGGGAGCTGCCGGCGCGACCTCATTGTTGTCCAGACAGCGCGAGATGCTGCAGGACACGCTGCGTGAAGTCAGCGACATGGCGCAGAGCTACAAGGCGCCGGGCAATCCCCAGGAACTGATGACAAAACAGGCGGAGTTCGCCAGGAAATCCTTCGAAGCCGCCCTGAAAAATGCCGGCGAAGTGGCCGAGCTGGTCAAGAAATCCGGCACCGAATCGATCGAAATCCTGCGCAGCCGCATCAAGGAAGCGATGGAGGAAATCCGCTCGGGCTATGACAAGAAGTGACTCTCAACGCAACCATGAGAGGAGTGGCCGGTTGCGGCGCATGAGCATGGACGAGGGACGCTGTTTGGCGGAAAATGGCGGAACGGAATCGCAACGGGCGAATTGACAGGAGCCGTCCGTTCGTGGTCCGAGGCACTGGGAGCCACCGGGAAAGCAGGAATGACGGAACTACGGCCGAAAACGCCGCCGACCTTCGAGCAGTTAAGGGCGATGGCCGGGCAGGAGCTCGGCGTGTCGGAATGGACGACCGTCGACCAGAACCGCATCAACCAGTTTGCCGAATGCACAGGCGACCATCAGTGGATCCACGTCGATCCGGAGCGGGCGAAGCGGCAGAGCCCATTTCGCACCACGATCGCGCATGGCTATCTGACGCTGTCGATCATCGGCGCGCTGGCGCTGGGCATGGGCATCGTCCCCGAAAACACGCAAGCCGCCTTCAATTACGGCTTCGACAAGGTGCGGTTCCTGGCGCCCGTCAGGGTCGGCGCACGCATCCGGCTGCGCACGACGCTGTTGTCGGTGGAGGACAAGGGGCCGGGCCAGTATCTGATGAAGGCCGCCAATACGGTCGAGATCGAGGGCGAACAGAGGCCGGCGCTGACCGCCGAAACGCTGGTCATGCTTTATGAGCGGCGCAAGCGGGCGGGAGCGTAAGCTCCCTATCTTCGGTCATGATGGCTGTTGCCGCACCGACAGCCTGCCGCCGGCGCGGGTCGAGAGCAGTGCCAGCAACAGCGCAGCCACCGCCAGGACCGTTGCCGTCTGAAAGGTAACCTGCATGCCGCGCGCGGCTGCCGCTGAGGTCAGCATGTCCTGGCTTTGCCGTTCTCCCGTCGAGGCAGCCGCAAAAATGGCGCCCATAAGCGATGCGCCGGTGATCAGGCCGAGATTGCGCGACAGATTGAGCAGGCCGGACACCACGCCGCGCTCGCCGGCAGCGACACCGCTCATGACGGCGGCATTGTTGGATGTCTGGAACAGGGCGTACCCGAAGCAGGTGACGGCGATCGGCACGATATAGCTGGCAATGCCGAGTTTTGTTGCGGCGAGCGACAACAATGAGGTTCCGACGGCAAGACTGAACAGTCCGACGACCATCATCCTGTGCGCGCCGAAGCGATCGGTGAGGCGGCCGGCGACGAGCGCCGAGAGCGCGGAGACCAGCGGACCTGTCGACAGGACCACGCCGACCATCGCAGCGTCGAGCCCCAGCGCTCGCGACAGATAGAATGGAGCGACCACCAGGGTCGCCATCATCACTGTGGCGACAACGAGGTTCGTGGCGAGGCTGGCGCTGAGCCGGATGTCGTACAACCGGGCAAGCCGGATCAAGGGATTCTTCGCCCTCTTCTGCGCGACGCCGAACAGAACGACGCCGATGCCGGCGGCAACCAGCAGGCCGGTGTTGAGGGCGCCGAAATGGCCGCGGCCGAGCGTCATGGCCAATGCATAGGCGGCCAGCGTCAGGGCCAGCAAGACCGTCCCGATCGCATCGAAGCTGTTTTGAGCTGCTTCCGCAGTCTTGTCGCGGGCAGGCAGGGCCAGCGAGGCGAGGGCAAAGGTCAGGAGGCCGAGCGGCACATTGACGAGGAAGATCGCCCGCCAGCCGAAGCCGGCGATCAGCAAGCCGCCGAGCGAGGGTCCGAGCGTCGTGCCGATCGCCGACATGGCGCCGAGCAGGCCCATGGCGCTGCCGGTTCTCTCCTTGGTCACGGTCTCCGCGACAAAGGCCAGCGTCAACGCCATCATCAGCGCGGCACCCAGTCCTTGTACGGCGCGCGCCGCAATCAGCAGCCAGAGCGTCGGCGCCAGGCCGCAGAGCACCGAAGCCAGTGTGAACAGCGCGATGCCGCCGAGCAGCAACGGCCGGCGGCCGAGCATATCGGCCAGCCGACCGGCGCTGACGATCAGGGCCGTGATGGCGAGCAGATAGGCGAGAACCACCCATTGCACGGACTGGAACGGCGCACCGAACGCCTGCATGAGGGAAGGCAGTCCGACGCTGGCAATGCTGGTTCCAAGCGACGACAGCAGCGTGGCGAGCGACAGGCTGGCCAATGCCAAGACAGGAGAGTGGGCCAGGCCTGCGGACCGGGTGTTGTGCGGCGCCGATGCGCACTCGTTCTGCTCAGCAATTGCCATGGCGATTTCCTCCTTGTCAGTCCCGCAACCGAGATCTAGTCGTCGGGGCGGAATGGCGGAAGGCGCAGCATTTGCATCTTATTCGTGCGCCAAACGCCATGGCATGTGCTACAATCCGCCGATGGCATCGCCCGATCTCAATCTGCTGTTCGCGCTCGACGTTTTGCTCGCCGAAGGCAGCGTGGCGCGCGCCGCCAGCCGGCTACGGCTCAGCCCGTCGGCGATGAGCCGCACGCTGGCGCGGCTGCGGGAAGCGACCGGCGATCCGCTGCTGGTCCGCGCCGGCCGCGGCCTGGCCCCGACGCCGCGCGCGGAGGCATTGCGGCAGCAGGCCGGCCGTGTCGTCCACGATGCGGAAACGCTATTGCGTCCCGCCAGGCTGCTCGATCTGGCAAAGCTGGAACAGATCTTCACGCTGCGCACCAATGAAGGGTTCGTCGAGGAATTCGGGCCGCGTCTTGTCGCCCGCATCCAGGCCGAGGCGCCGGGCGTGCGGCTGCGCTTTGCGCCGAAAGCCGACAAGGATGTCGCCTCGTTGCGCGACGCCGACATCGACCTCGAAATCGGCGTTGCCGGCGAGGCCGGACCTGAAGTGCTGATACAGGCGCTGTTTCGCGACCGCTTCGTGGGTGCTGTGCGAGCCGGCCACCCTTTGAGTGAAGGCGCGGTAACGCCTGAACGCTACGCGGCCGGCCGCCACATCAGCGTTTCACGGCGGGGCCGGGAAAGAGGGCCGATCGATGAGGCTTTGGCGCTGCTCGGCCTGCAGCGAACCGTGGCGTGCATGGTCTCCGGCTTCTCGGCAGCGCTTGCCATGGCGCGCGCTTCGGACCTTATCGCCAGCGTGCCCGAACGGCACACGCAAGGCGCACGCGCCGGCATGGTCAGCTTTCTGCTGCCGGTCGCCACGGTGGAGGTCACCATCTCGATGCTCTGGCATCCACGGCTCGATGCCGATCCGGCGCAACGCTGGCTGCGAGATTGCGTTCGGAAGGTCTGCGCGGCCTCCCGCTGAGCGCTCAGCGCGCCATTGCCGCCTTGAGCACCCTGAAAATCCGCTCGTCCTGGCACTGGGCAACGTTGAAGCGCAGGAAGCGGCTGGCGGTTCCCGACAGGCTGAATGCGTTGCCGGGCGCCAGCACGATGTTGTCGGCCAGCGCGCGGCGGGCGATTTCGGCCGCATCCACGCCATCGGGCAGGCTGCACCACAGGAACAAGCCGGCCGGTTGGTCGATCCAGGGCGTGATGCCGATCGCCTTCAGGCGCACGCCCGTCTCGCCCATGGCGCGGGAAAGCCGCGCGCGCAGCAATTCCATGTGCTTGCGGTAGCTGCCGTCCCTAAGCAGCGCCAGCACCAGTTCGGCCGCCAGCCGGCCGCCGCCGAAGGTGGTGGCAATCTTGAGGTCGGTGAGTTGCTCGATCCAGTCGCGCGGTGCCGCGATGAAGCCGCAGCGAACCGATGCCGATAGCGTCTTGGAGAAGCTGCCGATATGGACGACGCGGTTGAGGCCGTCGAACGCCGCCAGCCGGGGCGCGGGACTGTGCTCGAAATCGGCGAAGATGTCGTCCTCGACGATGGTCAGGTCCGACTGGTCGGCGAGTTTCAGCAGCCGGTGCGCGGTGACCGGCGACAGGATCGCGCCGGTCGGGTTGTGGATGGCGGAATTGGTGATGTAGAGGCGCGGCCTGTGCTCGGCGAGCGCCTGCGCGAACAGCTCGATATCCGGCCCCGATGGCGTGTAGGGCACGCTGACGACCTTGGCGCGATGGGCGCGCAGCAGCGCGTGAAAATTGAAATAGCAGGGGTCGTCGAGCAGCACGGTACCGCCGGGTTCGATCAGGAAGCGGCACAGAAGATCGATGGCCTGCGTGCCCGATTCGGTCAGCATGATCTGTTCGGGCGAGACCTCGATGCCGTGGCCGGCCATGCGCCGCGCGAGCAATTGCCTGAGCGGCGGCAGGCCGAGCGGCGTGCCGTAATCGGCTAGGTCGACATCGTCGGCGCGCGCCACGGTGCGCAGCGCCCGGCGCAAGGCCGCCTGCGGCATCCATGAGGCCGGCATCCAGCCGCAGCCTGGTTTCAGCATCTCGTCGCCGGCTTCCAGCGACTGGCGCGAGACCCACAGCGGATCGACAGCGCGGTCGAGCCGCGGGCCTATCTCGGCCAGCGACAGTGGCGCCAGCGATCCGGCGGCATAGAAACCCGAGCCCGGCCGCGAGCGGATCGCGCCTTCGGCAGCAAGCCGCTCATAGGCTTCGACGACGGTGGATTTCGACACCCGCATGGCTTGGCGAAGGCGCGGATCGAGGGCAGCCGCGCGCCCGGCGTCAGGCTGCGTGCGGCAATCCGCTGGCGGATGGTCGCCATGACAGTCTCAACCAAAGTGGTTGCGACGAGGGTGTGTGCGCCGTCGGTTTGCACCGCGAGTTTCGTCATCCGTACCGCTCGAGAAGCCATTACAGTTTGATGGAATTGTACTGCATTGTCTCTGGCTGCACCATAGGCACGTGCCCGATAGAGGGCGAAAGCAATGGAGCCTGGAATGGACAAGACCGCGAGCGGCTGGGTGAACGGATTCATCGGCGTGCTGATCTTCTCAGGCTCGCTGCCGGCGACGCGCGTCGCCGTGGCCGAGTTCGATCCGACATTCCTGACCTCGGCCCGCGCCGCGATTGCCGGGCTGCTTGGTCTCGCGATGCTCGTCCTGTTCCAGCAGAAGCGCCCGGCGCGCAGCGATTTTCTGTCGCTGGTCATCGTGGCGCTTGGCGTGGTTGTCGGCTTTCCCTTGCTCACCGCTCTGGCGCTCAAGCACGTCACCTCTGCCCACTCTATCATCTTCGTCGGCCTGCTGCCGCTGGCCACCGCGATCTTCGGCGTGCTGCGCGGTGGCGAGCGTCCGCGGCCGGCCTTCTGGCTGTTTTCCTGCATCGGCAGCGCGCTGGTCGCCGGTTTTGCCCTGATGCAAGGCGTAACGGCCTCACCTGTCGGCGACGGCCTGATGCTGGCCGCCATCATCGTCTGCGGCCTGGGCTATGCCGAGGGGGCGGCATTGTCGCGCAGGCTGGGCGGCTGGCAGGTGATCTGCTGGGCGCTGGCGATCTCGCTGCCGATCATGCTGGTTCTGACCTTTGCGACGCTGCCGTCGTCCTTCGCCGGCGTCGGCTCCGGCGCCTGGGCGGGTCTCGCCTACGTCTCGCTGTTCAGCATGCTGATCGGCTTCGTGTTCTGGTACCGCGGCCTCGCCCAAGGCGGCATCGCTGCCGTCGGGCAGTTGCAGTTGCTGCAGCCCTTTTTCGGCCTGGCGCTGGCAGCGTCGCTGCTGCACGAGCAGGTCAGCCCGCTGATGGTGGTCGTCACGCTCGGCGTGGTGGCCTGCGTGTTCGGGGCGAAGAAATTTGCACGCTAGGAGTTTGGTGGTGGAGGGCGACTCCGCCCTAGAACTTCGTCACCACCCCAATGCCAATCCCCTCGAAACCGCCCATCGCCATCAGCGCCGCCGGCGCCTCGTCAAGGCTGATCTTGTTGCCGACCAGCAGTTCGGGCTTGAGCTTGCCGGTGCGGATCATCTCCATCATGGCGGGGTAGCGGTAGGCCTGCATGCCGTGGCTGCCGAGGATTTCCAGCTCGAAGGCGATCACCTTGTCCATCGGCACTTGCGGGCGGGCATGTTCGCCCAGCATCAGGCCGACCTGCACGTGGCGGCCGCGCCGGCGCAGATTGGCAATCGAGTTGAAGGATGTCGTGGGGTGGCCGAGCGCGTCCATAGACATATGCGCCCCGCCATTGGTGATCTGCTTGACCGCCTTGACCACGTTCGGCGTGGTCGAGGCGTTGATGGTCGCCACGGCGCCGATCTTTTTGGCGAAGTCCAGTTTCTCGTCGGTGAGGTCGATGGCGATGACATTGGCGCCCATGGAACTGGCGATCATGATCGCCGACAGGCCGACGCCGCCGCAGCCATGCACCGCCACCCATTCCCCCGGCGTCACCCGGCCCTGGTCGACAATGGCGCGAAACGAGGTGACGAAGCGGCAGCCGAGGCTGGCGGCGGTGGCGAACTCCATCTCCTCGGGCAGGCGCACGAGATTGGTGTCGGCATGCTCGATGGCGACATATTCGGCAAACGATCCCCAGGCGGTGAATCCCGGCTGCGTTTGTTGTTCGCAGACCTGATGATTGCCCGAATTGCATTCGAAGCAGCGGCCGCAGCCGACGCAGAACGGCACGGTGACGCGTTCGCCGGCCTTCCAGCGGGTGACCTGCTTGCCGACGGCGACGACGATGCCGGCCAGTTCATGGCCCGGCACATGCGGCAGCGTGATGCCGTCATCATGACCCATCCAGCCATGCCAGTCGCTACGGCAGAGCCCGGTCGCCTCGACCTTGATGACGACGCCGTCGGCAGCCGGTTTCGGATCCGGCACGGTCAGGATTCTCGGCGTCTCACCGAATTTTTCGAAGACGACGGCTTTCATCGGCAACTCCCCGTGCTCTGCTCCGGCATTGTGAGCCTATTCGGCATCTATCTGATTCTCCGGCGCCGCCTTCTGAAAGGCCGGCAGCGCCATGCAGGCGGCGTGGATGCGCGAGATCTCGGGGTAGGGTGTCAGGTCGACGCCGAAGCGGGCGTTGCTGGCGATCTGGGCGACCAGGCAGATGTCGGCGAGGCCCGGTGCGTCGCCATGGCAAAATGTGCCGGTCTCATCCGATGAAGCCAGAATCTTTTCAAGCGGCTGGAACCCTTCGTTCACCCAGTGGCGAAACCAGTGGATGACATCCTGGTCGCCGGCGCCGAACAAAGTGCGCAGCGAGGTCAGCACGCGCAGATTGTTCACCGGGTGGATGTCGCAGGCGATCATCTGCGCCAGCATTCGCACGCGCGCCCGGCCGAGCGCGTCCTTCGGCAACAGCGGCGGTTCGGGATGGGTCTCGTCGAGATATTCGATGATCGCCAGCGACTGCGTCAAAAGCGTGCCGTCGCCCAGGATCAGCGCCGGCACCAGCCCCTGCGGATTGACCGCTAGGTAAGCCGGCTCCAGATGGTCGCCATGACGCAGATGATGCGGCACGTAATCGTAGGTCAGGCCCTTCATCTCGAGCGCAATGCGTGCGCGATAGGAGGTGGAGGAGCGGTAGTAGTTATGGAGGACCAGATCGCTCATCGGATCACGGCTTGCCCATCGAATCTTGGCCGACAGTGATCTCGATGGTGCCGATGCCGTCGACACCGCCGGTCATCGTCTGTCCCGGCGCCACCGCGCCGACGCCGGCCGGCGTGCCGGTGAAGATCAGGTCGCCCGGTTGTAGTACAACCGCACTGCTGCAGATCGAAACGATATCGGCGATCGGCCAGATCAGTTCGGCGAGGTCGCCCTCCTGTTTCACCGTGCCGTCGACGGCGAGCCAAATGCGGCCCTTTTGCGTGTGGCCGGATTTGGCGGCTGATACCAACGGGCCGCAGGGCGCCGATCGGTCGAAGGCCTTCGACCAGTCCCAGGGCCGCGCCGCTTTCTTGGCCTCGTCCTGCAGGTCGCGGCGGGTGAGGTCGATGCCGACGCCGTAGCCCCAGACATGCTCGAGGGCTTCAGCGCGGGGGATGCGGAAGCCGGCCTTGCCGATCGCCGCCACCAGCTCGATCTCATGGTGCAGGTTTTTGGTCAAAGGCGGGTAGGGGACCGTGGTGCCGCTATCGACCACCGCATCGGCCGGCTTGGTGAAGAAGAAGGGCGGGTCGCGCTCGTCATTGCCGAGTTCGCGGGCGTGCGCGGCGTAGTTACGGCCGACGCAGAAGATGCGGCGCACCGCAAAACGCTCGGCCGAGCCGGCGACGGCGACCGATGGTGTTGCGGGCAGGGGAAGGACGAAGTCTGTCATGCGCGGGTCTCTGCTTCAACTGAGGGCACATTTGACCGATTTGGACCGCCGGGCAAGGCAGGAGCCTCCGCAAAAGCGTCGGCTGCGCCTTGATTGTCTGATAAAGTCGGCTTCGCCTCCTGGGGTTAAGATGGCGATAGACTATTTGCCAATAAGCTGGCCATACCAGCGGGAGTATCGTGCCCAGGGAGAACTGAAACGAACACCATGACCGCAATCAACGATCGCGCCCGGTTTCTGATCATCGACGACCATCCGCTGTTTCGCGAGGCCCTGCACAGCGCCGTGCAGATGGCGTACCCGGAAGTCGACACGGTGGAGGCGCGCTCGATTGCCGAAGCGCTCGATCTCCTGGGTGGGATAAAACCGTTCGATCTGGCGCTGCTCGATCTCAACATGCCCGATGTGCATGGCTTTGACGGGTTGCTGCAGCTGAGGACCCGCCATCCGCGGCTGCCGGTGGTCGTCGTCTCGGGCTATGAGGAGCCGAAGATCATCTCCGAGGCGCTTTCCTATGGTGCAGCCGGCTTCATCCCGAAATCGGCGCGCAAGAGCGATCTTGCGGCCGCAATCCGCTCGGTGATGGAGGGCGCGATCTATGTGCCGGAGACATATGAGGGACAGCCGCCCGACGCCGACAGCGCCGACCGCGCCGATATGGTGCAGCGGCTGGCCAAACTGACGCCGCAGCAGCTGCGCGTGCTGCAGATGCTGCGCCAGGGCCTGCTCAACAAGCAGATTGCCTACGAGCTGCAGGTCGGCGAGACCACGGTGAAGGCGCATGTCTCGGAGATCCTGCGCAAGCTAAACGTCTACAGCCGCACGCAAGCGGTGATCGAGGTGTCGAAGCTGGACAATGCGGAGTTGTTCAGGGATCAGGCGGGGTTTTGATCTTTACCCTCCCCCTTGTGGGGAGGGTCGATCCGCGAAGCGGAGCGGGGTGGGGGAGCTTGGCGCTGCACCCCGCCCCGGCGCTGCGCGCCGACCCTCCCCATCGAGGGGAGGGTATGGGGCTCAAGCCAGCAGATGCGCCAGCAGCGCCCTTAGCTGCGCCGGCTTTAGCGGCTTCCGCATCAGCTCTATGCCTGCGGCGCGGGCTGCCTTGGCGACGGCCTCCGATCCGTCGGCGGTGACGATCAGCGCCGGCACGGCGCGGCCGAGATAGTCGCGGACTTCGGCTATTGTTGCGGTGCCGAGGTCGCCGTCGTCGAGATGCTGGTCGGCAATGACGATGTCGGGCACCCAGTCGGTGTCGCCAAGCAGGCTGATCGCAGCCTCGGTCGAGGTCGCGGCGCGCACCAGGCACTGCCAGCGCTCGAGCAGGAAGGTCATCGCCTGCAACACGTCGGCGTCATTTTCGACCAGCAGGACCTTGGTGCCGAACAGGCCGTAGCCGCGCGGCCGCTCCATCTCGGCAAGGCTGGCGATGGCGTCGGCGCTGGCGCCGATGCCGACCGGCACGTCGATGTGGAAGATGGTGCCGCGCCCAACCCTCGAGGAGAACGTCACGGGATGACCGAGCGCGGCGGCCATGCGCCGCACGATGGCAAGGCCCAGGCCCAGCCCGCCGCCGGAGATCCCGGTGTCGGCTGGAATGGCGGAGCCGCGATGGAACTCCTCGAACACCGCCTCGCGCTGGTCGTCGGGAATGCCGCAGCCGGTGTCGGCGACATCGATGCGGATGGTATCGCCGCGATGCCTTGTGCCGACAAGCACGCCGCCCGAAGGGGTATAGCGCAGCGCATTGGACAGGATATTCTGCAGGATGCGGCGCAAGAGCGTGCGGTCCGAACGCACCACGGCGCTGACCGGGCGGAACTTCAGCGCCAGCCCCTTCAGCTTGGCAACCGGCTTGAAATCCGAGCGCAGCGACGAAAACAGCGTCTCCAGATTGACGTCGCCAATGTCGGGCTGGACCACGCCGGCGTCGAGCTTGGAAATGTCGAGCAGCGTGCGCAACAGGTCTTCCATCGTCTCCAGCGAGCGCTCGACCTGACGGACGAGTTTCTTGCCCTCGTCGCTGGTCTGCACTTCGGCCAGTGCCGAGACGGAGAGGTGGGCGGCGTTCAGCGGCTGCAGCACGTCATGGCTGGCGGCGGCCAGGAACCTGGTCTTGGACAGGTTTGCCAGCTCGGCGTTTTCCTTGGCGGCGCTGAGGTCGATGTTCGACTGTTCCAGCCGGCGCAAGGTCGAGTGTAGTTCCTCGGTGCGCATGCGCACGCGGTTTTCCAGTGAAATTGCGGTCTGGAACAGCGAGAAGGCGTTGCCCTGCTGGTCCATCGAGCGCTCGACGCGGCTGACCAGAGCGGCGTTGATCTTCTTCAGCCTGTCGACGTCGTTGATGTCCCTGAGCGGCATGCGCTATTCCGCCGCCTGGCGTTCGCCGAAGGCGATGCCGGTGAAGGTTTGGTTCAGATGCATCGAACGGTACTGTTCGCCATAGGTGCCGAAGCCGATGACATTGTTGACCCGGTAGAGCTCCGAAATGTCGCGGAACACCTGGCGGTTGCGGGCGTCGAGCCGGCGCAGCACGCAATCGAAGCCGAGGATCATGTCGATGCCGCCGAGCCGCTCCTCGACGTCGCGCAGTGCGGCGCGCGTCGATTCCACCATGTCCTTGGGCTGGGCGATGGAGAGCACGACGCCGTCGTCTATGGCGCAGAAGAAAGACAGTGAGCCGTCGGCATGCATCTTCTGGATCGAGCGGCAGTAATATTCGCCGCCCACTTTCACCACCACCGGGTGCGAGGCGAAGCTCATCGGCGTCAGGTTCTGCGCAACGATGCCGACGGAGGCTGCATACTCCTCAGCCGCATTGGTGGCGTTGAATTCGCGCACGGTGCGGTGGTCCGGATCGGATGCCGTCACCACCAGCTTCTCGTCGGTTGGGATGAAATTGTCGGTCTTGAAGACATGGAACGGGATCTCGGTGGCGATCAGCACAATGATGGCGCTGTCGGACGCTACCTTGCCGTTCGAAATCAGCCTGGTGGTTTCGAATTTCAAATCGTCGCCCGCCGAACCGCCGATCAGCGGGATGTCGTCCAGCCCCCAATGGATGGCCGAGGTCACCGCTTCCTCTGCAAAGGACAGGCCGTCGATGAAGCAGAGCGCGAAGGTGCTTTTGGCATGGCAACTGCCGGTGCGTCCGCGCAGCAACCGCCGCAAGGCCTCGACTTCATCAGTGATCCTGTCCATGCCCGACGAGGAGAGATTGTCGACCATGGTGCTGACCGCCGAAAACGACGCGGAGGGAAAGAGCATGGCGAGCACATGACCTTCCTCCAGGCCTTGCGGGGTGATCTCGCCGGCGGTCGAGCAGGCGGCGTAGGCCAGCGTCGGCGCTTGGGTCTTCAGCGCTTGCGAAAGGACGCTCGCATCAAGCAGGCTCTGGGAAAAGAACAGCAGGGCAAAGCCGGCATCGATGGCTGCGGCCTCGGCGGCGACCGCTCGGGCGAATGCATCGGCGTCGGGCTCGTCGGTGGTGAGCGCCGACAGACCGGATGCATAGCTCGTCCGTGAACTGGCCAGAGGCTTCCTCCCGATATCCTCCGACGCTTCCTGCGCGCGCCCGTTTTATGTCTCTCGGCGCGCTGGCGTCGAGGGCATTGTTGCCCCCTATTCGCTCTTTGGCAATGGGGCGGACAGGCCCATGATTTTCGTTTTGTCCATGACCGAAAGTACAATGAGCGCCGTGTGTTTTTTGCGCTTTGTGCAGTGTACCAATAGCGCATGGCCGAGCGCCAAAGCCGCATCGGCAGCATGACTACCAAGGTCATACCCAGGGAGGATGCATGTCGGACGTTTCGTTTGTCGTGAACGGAAAACGGATCAGCGGCGCTGCCGAGGACCGAACGCTTCTGGTTCATTTCCTGCGCGAAAATCTTGGTCTCACCGGAACGCATGTCGGTTGTGACACCTCTCAATGCGGCGCCTGCGTCGTGCATGTCGACGGCATGGCGGTGAAGTCCTGTTCGATGCTGGCCGTGCAGGCCTCCGGGTCGACCGTGGTGACGATCGAAGGGCTTGCCAATGGCGGCGACCTGCATCCGATGCAGGCCGCGTTCAAGGAACATCATGGGCTGCAATGCGGCTTCTGCACGCCGGGCATGATCATGACCGCGACCGACATGATCGCGCGCCATCCCGAAGGCCTTGATGAGGCGACGGTGCGCGCCGAACTCGAAGGCAACATCTGCCGCTGCACCGGCTACCACAACATCGTCAAGGCGATCCTCGCCGCATCGCAGACTATGGCGAAGGTGCCGAAGGGCAGGGCGAAACAGGCAGCGTAAGAAAGAAGCGAGTAGCGAATAGGGAGTAGCGAGTAGTCGGTTTAGCCGAACCGCTCCGAGCACAATTCCTACTCACTAATCACTATTCGCCACTCACTATTCGCTATTCCGGAGGAATTCCTATGGGCATTGAAGGTATCGGCGCTCGGGTCGTGCGCAAGGAAGACAAACGGTTCATCACCGGCGCCGGCCGCTATGTCGACGACATGGTGGTTCCCGGCATGAAGCATGCCGCTTTCGTGCGCAGCCCGCACGCGCATGCTCAGATCAAGAAGATCGACGTCAGACGAGCGCAGGCGATGCCCGGCGTCATCGGCGTCTTGACCGGCAAGGAGCTCAAGGCCGACGGCATCGGCAACCTGATCTGCGGCTGGATGATCCATTCCAAGGACGGCTCGCCGATGAAGATGGGCGCGTGGTCGCCGCTGGCCGTCGACAAGGTGCGCTATGTCGGCGACGCGGTCGTCATCGTGGTGGCGGAAACCAAGGGCCAGGCCCGCGACGCGGCCGAAGCGGTCGAGATCACCTACAAGGAATTGAAGGCGGTGGTCGATGCCACCAAGGCGCTGCAAAAAGGTGCGCCGCAGGTCCATGCCGAAGCCGAGGACAATCTTATCTTCGACTGGGAGATCGGCGATGCCAAGGCGACCGACGCGGCGATCCAGGCGGCGGCCCATGTCACCCGCATGAAGATCGTCAACAACCGGCTGGTTCCCAACGCCATGGAGCCGCGCGCGGCCCTTGGCCATTACGACAAGGCCGAGGACCATTTTACCTGCTGGACGACGTCGCAGAACCCGCATGTCGCGCGGCTAGTGATGAGCGCCTTCTACAATGTCGCGCCGGAAAACAAGCTGCGCGTCATTGCGCCCGATGTCGGCGGCGGCTTCGGCTCGAAGATCTACATCTATCCCGAAGAGATCGTCTGCCTGTGGGCGTCCAAGAAAACCGGCGTCCCGGTCAAATGGGTCGCCGACCGCACCGAAAGCTTCCTCACCGACGCACATGGCCGCGACCATGTCTCGACGGTCGAAATGGCGTTCGACAAGAACAACAAGATCACCGGCTTCAAAGTCGACACCATCGCCAATCTCGGCGCCTACATGTCGCTGTTCTCGTCTTGCGTGCCGACCTATCTCTACGCGACGCTGCTGTCGGGCCAGTACAACATCCCGACGATCCACGCCAATGTGCGCACCGTCTACACCAACACGGCACCCGTCGACGCCTATCGCGGGGCAGGGCGGCCGGAAGCCACGTATCTGCTCGAACGGACAATGGAGACGGCCGCACGTGAACTTGGGGTCTCGCCGGCGGAGTTGCGGCGCATCAATTTCATCACCGAGTTTCCGCACCAGACGCCGGTCATCATGAATTATGACGCCGGCGATTACGGCGCTTCGCTCGATGCGGCGACACAGGCGTCCGACTATGCCGGCTTTGCCAAGCGCAAAGCGGCGGCCGCCAGCCAGGGCAGACTGCGCGGCATCGGCATGAGCTGTTACATCGAGGCCTGCGGCATCGCGCCGTCGGCGGCGGTCGGCTCGCTCGGCGCCGGCGTCGGCCTGTGGGAATCGGCCGAAGTGCGGGTCAATGCCGTCGGCACGATCGAGGTGCTGACCGGCTCGCACAGTCATGGCCAGGGCCATGAGACGACCTTCGCGCAACTCGTCAACCAGCGTTTTGGCGTGCCACTGGACTCGGTCTCGATCGTCCATGGCGACACCGACAAGGTGCAGATGGGTATGGGGACCTACGGTTCGCGCTCGGGCGCGGTCGGCATGTCGGCAATCGCCAAGGCGCTCGACAAGGTCGAGGCCAAGGCCAAGAAAATCGCCGCCCATCTGCTCGAAGCCGACGAGGGCGACATCGTCATCGAGAATGGCGAGGTCAAGGTCGCCGGCACCGACAAGAGCCTGCCCTGGTTCCAGGTGGCTCTTGCCGCCTACACCGCTCACAATCTGCCGGCAGGCATGGAGCCGGGACTGAAGGAAACCGCCTTCTACGATCCGGCGAACTTCACTTTCCCGGCCGGCTGCTACATCTGCGAGGTCGAGATCGATCCGGAAACCGGCACGACCGAGATCGTCCAGTTCGTCGCCGCGGACGATTTCGGCAACATCATCAACCCGATGATCGTCGAGGGCCAGGTGCATGGCGGCATCGCCCAGGGCATCGGCCAGGCGCTGCTGGAAGGCGCTCACTATGACGATAGCGGGCAGCTTTTGACGGCGAGCTATATGGACTACACCATGCCCCGCGCGGACGACCTGCCGTCATTCAAGGTGTCGACCTCGAACACGCCGTGTCCGAGCAATCCGCTCGGCATCAAGGGCTGTGGCGAGGCCGGCGCCATCGGCTCGCCGCCGGCGGTCATCAACGCCATCACCGACGCTTTGGGGATTGTGGACATCGCCATGCCGGCCTCGCCGTCGACGGTGTGGGCGGCGATTAGGGCGAAGAAATGAGTAAGTAGGGAGTAGTGAGTAGGGAATGGGCATTACCGGAGATGACAGCGTCCCTATTCCCTACTCCATACTCACTACTGCCTAACCACTTCAGGGGAGGATCCCATGTACGCAGTCAACTACCACCGCGCCGCCTCGGTCGCCGACGCCGCCAAGCTGGTGAAGAGCGGCGACGCCAGGCTTTTGTCAGGCGGCATGACGCTGATCCCGGCGATGAAGACGCGGCTCGCCGCACCCTCCGACCTGATCGACCTGTCGCGGATCAAGGAACTGCAAGGCGTCAAGGTGTCGGGCAAGACCGTCACCATCGGCGCCGCCACAACCCATTACGACGTCGCCAATGACGAGAAGCTGCGGAAGGCCTGTCCGGCGCTTGCGCACCTTGCGTCGCTGATTGGCGATCCGGCGGTGCGCCACAAGGGCACGATCGGCGGCTCGGTCGCCAACAACGACCCAGCCGCCGATTATCCGGCGGCGCTCTTGGCGCTGGGCGCCACCATCGTCACCAACAAGCGCGAGATTTCAGCCGCGAAATTCTTCACCGGCCTGTTCGAAACGGCGCTGAAAGAAGGCGAGATCATCACCGCGGTGAGTTTTACCGCGCCGGCCAAGGCTGCTTACGAAAAATTCCGCAACCCGGCCTCGCGCTATGCGATTGTCGGCGTGTTCGTGGCCAAGGGCAAGGACGGGGTCAGCGTTGCCGTTACCGGTGCCGGCGATGACGGCGTGTTCCGCTCGAAGGAGATCGAAGCCGCACTGGCGAAGAATTTTGCCGCATCGGCGCTCGACGGCGTGAAAGTGCCGGCGAAGAATTTGATGACCGACCTCCACGCTTCGGCCGAATACCGTGCCAATTTGATCGCCGTGATGGCCAAGCGCGCGGTGGCGGCAGCCAACGCCTGACATCATAAAGCTACTGACAAGGAAAGGGGCCATCGCGGCCCCTTTGTTCGTCTGCGGCGGGCTGTAACTGCCCAGTCCTTGCGGGTTCGCTGCCACGCGCAAATCCGTTGTTTCAGGTAATTCCCGTGCAAGAACAGGCGCATACTTCCCAAGGGACTGCCTAGCCCCATTCTCGCACTTGCACAATCTGATATTGCACTGCAATATGTATAGCTTGGCGGAACACGGGGTGGATTCTGCGCGCGGCGGTGTGAGCTGCGCCAAGATCTTGCGTCGTAGAGGATCGGCATGGCCGACATCTCCGCAGCGTCTGTTGCCCTGCCGCGGGCCACAGCCGACAAAGCAGCTAGAGCAAGACTGGCCTATCTCGATGGCTGGCGCGGGCTTTCGATCGCACTGGTGCTGATCGGCCATTTCTTCCCCGTTCCCGGGATCAATCTCGGCGTGCTCGGCGTCGAGTTCTTCTTCGTGCTCTCAGGCCGGCTGATGGGCGAGATCCTGTTCATCGAACGCTTCCCGCTGAAAAAATTCTTCAAGCGCCGCTTTTCGCGCATCTATCCCGCGCTTTTGGTGTTCGTGATATCAGCCATGATCGGGCTCTCCGGCACCTTTATCGCCTTCAAATGGAAGGCGGCGCTGACGGCGCTGACATTCACCTACAACTATGCCGGAATTTTCATCACCCGCGCCGGCGCGCTCGACCACATCTGGTCGCTATGCGTGGAAGAGCATGCCTACATCATCCTGGCGCTGATCAGCGTGGTGGTGACCGGGCGGGGTAATGTCGTTCGGCTGCTGGTGACGCTGTCGCTGCTGGCGATGGCCAATGGCGCCATTTCGTACTGGGCACTCGGCATGGATTACGAGCACAGCTATTGGCGCACCGATGTGCATATCGCCTCGATCCTGCTGTCGGCATCGATCTGCCTGCTCAAGCACGATGACCGGCTGCCGGCATTCCTGACGAGCCCCTATGTCAGCCTCGTGTCGGCGGCGGCGGCTATATTGCTGTTCCTCGATCCGGTGCCGACGCCGATCCATTACCTACTGGCGGTGCCGTTGCTGGCGCTTGCCGTCAATACGCTGGACACCAGCAACTGGCATCTTACCGGCCTGCTTTCATCCAGGCCGATGGTGATGATCGGGCTATGGTCGTACTCGCTCTATCTCTGGCAACAGCCCTTCTACAAATTCGTCGCCGAGCAGGGCAGTGCACCGATCCCGATGCTGGCGGCTGTCTTCGCCTGTGCATTATGCAGCTACTATCTGGTCGAGAAGCCCGCGCGGGCCTGGCTGAACCGGAATTGGTGAGGGCTACGGACTCCTAATCTTATGCTGCCGTGGCGATCTGCTTGCCGATCATCAGCCAGCGATGCGTCAGCCCGCAATCTGCCTGAGGTAGTAGCGCACGGTCTTCTTGCCGCCATGGATCACCGCGTCGCCGACCTCGGCGAAGCCAAGCGCGGCATGGAAGGCGTCCGAAGCCGGATTGGGCGGTTCGGCATTCACCTCGCACGTGACGATGCTGTGGCCCGCGCGTGCGACTTCCCCGAACAGATCCTCGTAGAGCCGGCGGGCATGGCCGCGGCCGCGCGCTTGCGCCGCGACGACGACGCGGTCGACATAGACGAAGCGTGGATAGCGCTCGCGGAACCAGAGGAAATTCGGGCTGTCGTAGCGCGCATCCTGGTCGAAGGTCATGATGAAGGCTTCGAGCGCGCCGATGCGCCTGACGTAAAACGCTTCGCCAAGAAGGAAGGACAGCCGTTCGGGCTCGAGCCATGACAGTTCGGCGGCGTGCTCGTTGTTGAGTGCGAGGATGGCCGCTTCGTCCTGAGGCGAGACACGGCTGATCGGCGACGGCCCACTCACGGCTTCGCTCATCATGCTCTGGCCGCCGCAATCGTCGCGGCAACCAGCGCCCCATCGGTGACTGTGGTGCGATACTCGCGGTCGAGATCGGTGCCGCCCATGCCGACTTGCGGGTTGCGGTAGGCCATGGCGCTCGGTACGTCCTTGAGCGCGGCGAAATGCAGTTCCGTCAGCCCGGTTGATGCCAGCACCCCGGCGATGTTTTCGGGGTCCAGCGCGCCGCAGCCGAGGATGATGATGCGGCCGTCGGCCTGGCGGACGAGATCCGCCAACAGGCCGGCGCCTTCCACCGCGGTGTCCCTCTGGCCGCTGGTCAGCACGCGGCCGACCTTGCAGCGGATTAGCGCTTCCAGCGCCTCGGCCGGGTCGCGCGTCATGTCGAAGGCGCGGTGGCAGGTAACGGCGAGCGGACCGGCGGCATCGACCAGCGCGCCCATGCGGGTTTCATCGATGGTGCCGTCGGCATCGAGGCAACCGACAACGACGCCGGCGACGCCGAGGTCACGAAGCGCTGCGACATCGGCGAGCATCGAGCTGTATTCGGCCTCGCTGTAGAGGAAATCGCCGCCGCGCGGCCGCACGATGACATGGAAGGGAATGGTCGCGCTCTCGAGTGCGGCGCGCACCGTGCCGAGGCTGGGCGTGATGCCGCCTTCGACCAGGCTGGCGCAGAGCTCGACCCGGTCGGCGCCGGCGGCCTGCGCAGCCAGCAGTCCATCGATGCCTTCGACGCAGATTTCGATCAGGGGGCGAGCATTTCCGGCCAAGGGGCGATCCTTCATGATTGCATGACGGCCAGCCCTAGCATCGGCTCGGTTGGCGGGGAAGCCGGAACAGCCTGTCGCTGCTTGGGCCAGCCCGGCAACCCTGCCTAGGTCCGTAGCGAGAGATCTATTGTTTCTGCAGCACCGTGTTCTTGGCGCCTTGTTCGACCTGGTCGATGACCAGCAGCTTGACCGGGCCGTCGCCGATGTTGGTGGCCTGGTGCCACTGGCCGATCATCTCGATGATGAAATCGCCCGTCTTGTAGGTGTTGCTGTTGCCGGTCTCGACATTCGTCACTTTGAGTGTCCCGGCCTCGACATAGGCGTAGCGGGCAAACGGGTGCTTGTGCACCGGCAGAGTGGCGCCGACCGCAATGTCATAGGCTGAAACCAGGACCTGGACGTTTTTCTGCGGCAGCACGATCGGCTGGCCGGACGCCGTCTGGCTGCGATCGGCAAGCGGTGTGACGACAACCGGCGGGATGGTACTGTCCAGCGCCCGAGCGGGGTTTGCAGATAGCGCTGCCGCGAACAGCAGCATCGATGCCAGAATCTTTCGCATGGTTCCTCCAGGTTCTACCGCCACCGCGCGGCGCGACGCCAAACTTCTATCTCTCGTCAGTTACTGGAGACACAACGTCATCCGCCGGTGCCGTCGTCCATCATCGTATTCGTGAGCGCTTCATAGATGTTGCTGCATACCTGGGACCGCGGACAGTGTTTTACGATGAATACCGGCACGACAGTCAGTGCGGCGGCGATCAGGATTTGCAGGAAGAGAGGAGCAGGCTCGAAGCGTTTGCCAAACAAGGCTCGGCAAGCGAAGTAGAGACTTTGAGCCAGGCATGCCCAGACAAGGACATGCAACAGCGTGCTCGTTGCTCGGGCATAGGGCGTTATGTATCCGTCGGGAAAGCCGACCATGCCAAGGTCGACGAGCCACTGCAGAGCCAGAACGCAGGACAGGCATGCCCACAGAAAGAGCGCCACGCGGGTAACCAAAACTCTGCTGCGATCCACGCTCATGTGCGATCGAAGCACAACTGCGCTCGGTCTTCCAGAGCGGCTGCTGCGTGGCTTGGAGTGTGGCCTATTTCAGAGTGCGCAGCGTGATCGAATAGCGGTGCCCGGCGACCGGCGGAATGCTGTGCTCCCACTCGTGGCGCGCCGGGCCGTCAATGAGATAGACAGATCTCGGCTGAACCTCGATCGTCTTGCGATCCCATTTCGAGCCGTTTTTTCGGCGCAGCCGAAAGCTGCAGGGCGCCAGCAGCGAGACGCCGGCGACGAGATCGAAATGCGGCTTGTCGCGATGCCAACCTATGCCCGCGCCCGGCCGATACTCGTTGATGAGCACTTGCGCGAATTCCGTGGCCTGCCTGCCGGCAAAATCCGCGACCTTGTCGCGAAGCGGCAGCAGGAATTTCGGGATGGGCGGCGCTTCGACGACCTGGCGCCGGTCGTAGTCGTAGCGCCAGCCGAAGCCGGCGACCTGCCGGTTGGCAAGGTGGCCGTGGAAATCGAACGGCTTGAAGGACAGTTCATTGAGGTGACGGACCAGTTCCGCCTCTTCGTCCGTTGTGATCAGGCTAGGCCGGTAAGAAAATCCTTCCGGCAGCGTGTCGGCCGCGCCGAAGAGATCGCCCTGGCTGGCATACGCTGTTGTACTGGATTTCGTCTGTGCCATCTGACGGAGAGATAGGAAGCCTCGCCACCCGGGCAAGATTCGGCGTTGTGGTGCGCCTCCCTGTCGGAACCTCCGCATCGTTGCGGCATTACGCATGTTCGAAGCAGGATTTGGGGCGAAAGATTTGGGGACGAAGCAGGATTTCGACATGCCGTCCACCGCCATCCGCAACACCCATTACGACCCGTCGACGAAAATCCTCTCGGTCTGGTTCGTCCCGAGCGGAGCCCGCTACGACTATGAAGAGGTCGAGCCCGAGACCTATGCGGCGTTCCGGGCCGCCTTCTCGAAAGGGCAATTTTTCAACGAGTTCGTGCGCGACCGCTACCGGTTTCAATTGGTTGAAGAAGGGCGTCCGCGAGCAACCGGGTTCTGAAGGTGCGGTGATCCGTATAAGGTCGCGAACCCCAATTGCTTTTCGAATTGACTTGTTTCAACCTGCTTTGTGGGGACGGACAATGCCGTGGTCGAGATGGCCATAACATTGGGGGAGGCAGCTTTTGAAATGCATATTGATTATACTCGGCGTGGTAGGTGTCCTGTCTTCCGCTGCGTCTGCAAAAGATAATCGACAACACATCGACCCTGCCTATCAAAAAAACATCAACTATCTGGCCGGGCTGTCCGACGCCCAGTTGAAATTGGTCGTAACATGGTCAGCCAACGTCATCGCCGTTACGACGCGATGCCCGGCGCTGCAGCTGACTCCAGACGGAAAATCCAAAATAACGGCGATATACATCTTGTACGATGTGCAAGATAAACACCTGATGCCCAATCCCCCCAAATTCAAGAGAGCCATCAGGTTTTATGAAGGCGCTTTCCGCACGGCGGCGCAACGCACGGACAGCTGTAGGGCGGAGAAAGCCAAGGACCCGGGAAGCTACCGGTAAATAATTGTCGGCATGATCGACTAGAAGTGATTTGGCTCGCCGGAACCCCGGCGAAGCGCTCTCTATAGCCCTTCGCCAAATCGCCGCGAGAACTCACGGCCCGAAAACGCGACCGGACCGCGCGGACGCGCTTCGCCTTGCTGGTGGCCCCCCACCGTCACCTCGCGACCGAGCCCCGCAAAAATGGACCTGGAGGCTTCTAACGCGGGCATCGAACGTCTGGAAAGGCAACGGCGCTCTGGCTTGGTTGAATTCTCGACCGCCACTGCGGAAATCGTGCGGACGGAATCCAAACGGGCGCCCGTATAGCCGCTCATCAAAGCCCTGTTCAACTCCTCAATTCGTGGTAAGGTGATTATACCAGTTAATAACATGACGATCGGCGCGGCCGTCGTTTAATGCGGGAGTAGGGATAGATGACGACGATTGCGCTGTTCGGTGCCGGCGGCAAAATGGGTTACCGCCTGTCGACCAATTTTCGCGGATCGCCCTACACGGTACGCCACGTCGAGGTCAGCGAGGCCGGCCGCGAGCGGCTGAAGACCGGACTGGGCTTCGACGCGGTCAGTGCCGATGCGGCGCTCGACGGGGCGGATGTCGTCATCCTGGCCGTTCCCGACACGCATATCGGCAAGGTGGCGGCTGATATCGAGAGCAAGCTCGCGCCTGGCACGATGGTGATAGTGCTCGACGCGGCCGCACCCTTCGCCGGCCATCTGCCCAACCGGCCGGACCTGACCTATTTCGTCACCCATCCCTGTCATCCGCCGATCTTCAACGACGAGACCGACATGGCGGCCAAGAAGGATTATTTTGGCGGCGTCAAGGCCAAGCAGCATATGGTCAGCGCGCTGATGCAGGGGCCGGAAGCGGACTACGCCAAGGGCGAGGCGGTCGCAAAAATCATCTGGGCGCCGGTCATGCGCTCGCACCGTGTCACCGTCGAACAGATGGCGCTGCTGGAGCCCGGTCTATCGGAGACGGTGTGCGCGTCACTGCTTGTCGTCATGAAGGAAGCCGTCGACGAGGTCGTCGCGCGAGGCGTCGACCAACAGGCGGCGCTCGACTTCCTGCTCGGCCACATGAACGTGCTCGGCGCCGTGATTTTCGGCGAGACCAAGGGCGTATTCTCGGATGCCTGCAACAAGGCGATCGAATTCGGCAAGCCGGTGCTGATGCGCGACGACTGGAAGCGGGTGTTCGAGCCCGAAGAGATCGCCGCGAGCATTCGGCGCATTACCTGAGACAGGCCGAGTCGGGCGCTTGCCGGAGCGCCTCGATGGCTCGACACACCCGCCATGACGAACAGATGTTTTGCTCAGTGGGAACATGTCACCTCAATTAGTGATTGACTCATCATACCAGTTGGCTTAGCTGTTGATGGCTTGGGCAAGGGTTCGCGGGAAGTACGAAGCCTGGGCGAGTGGAGGGACGGCGGGGGAGCAGCGATCGTTTGGGAAGCCGGCACCGGCATTCAGCCTGAACCGATCGGCGGCCCGCGTTGCGCGATGAATTCGAATGCAGAGGCCTTGATTTATCGAGGCAATTTTTCAAACGGGAGGACATCATGAAACTCACACGCAGAATGACACTTGCGGCGTTCGCCGGCATGCTGGCGCTTGGCACGGCGGTACCCGCCTATGCGGCCGACCTCATTGCCATCATCACGCCCTCGCACGACAATCCGTTCTTCAAGGCGGAAGCCGTCGGCGCCGAAGCCAAGGCCAAGGAACTCGGCTACGAAGCGCTTGTGCTCGTCCATGATGACGACGCCAACAAGCAATCCGAATTGATCGATACGGCGATCGGTCGCGGCGCCAAGGCGATCATCCTCGACAATGCCGGCGCCGACGCCACTGTCGCTGCCGTGCAGAAGGCCAAGGACGCAGGCGTGCCGTCGTTCCTGATCGATCGCGAGATCAACGCCACCGGCGTCGCCGTGGCGCAGATCGTCTCCAACAACTACCAGGGCGCCCAGCTCGGCGCGCAGGAGTTCGTCAAGCTGATGGGCGAGAAGGGCAATTTCGTCGAGCTGGTCGGCAAGGAATCCGATACCAATGCCGGCATTCGCTCGAAGGGCTATCATGACGTCATCGACGATTATCCGGACCTGAAGATGGTCGCCCAGCAATCGGCCAACTGGAGCCAGACGGAAGCCTATTCCAAGATGGAATCGATCCTGCAGGCCAACCCGGATATCAAGGGCGTCATCTCCGGCAACGACACGATGGCCATGGGCGCGTATGCGGCGCTGGTTGCGGCGAACCGCAAGGAAGTCATCGTCGTCGGTTTCGACGGATCCAACGACGTGCGCGATTCGATCACCGCGGGCGGCATCAAGGCAACCGTGCTGCAGCCGGCCTATGCGCAGGCGCAGATGGCGGTCGAGCAGGCCAACGACTTCATCAAGAACAAGAAGTCGCCCGAGAAGGAAAAGCAGCTGATGGACTGCGTGTTGGTCAATGGCGACAATGCTTCCAAGCTGGAAACGTTTGCGCTGACCAACTGAGCCGGCGTGACATGAATAGCGAGGGGCGATCAAGGTCGTCCCTCGCCGCCATTTTCCGTGGGTGCCAATCACCATGCTCAACAGGCCATCATGCTGAACAACAAGCCGATCTGGCCGATGCTTGTCGTTGCAGTCGGCATCAGCCTGACCGCCTGCAAGATTTTGCCGACTCCCTCGGGGGATAGCGGCAATGCCGCCGTCTTCAACCCGGACAAGATGGTCGAGGAGATCTGGGCCGCGAAGGTCGTGCCTTACCTCCAGCAGAAGGCCGGGCCTTTTGCCGAGGTCCACGCTCTGGCAAAAACCGATCCTGCTTCCGCCGGCGCCAAATATGGCAATCCGAACAAGCAGGCGAATTCGCCCTGGACCTTCGCGGTTCGCGTCGAGGGCAAGATCATCGCCGCCAACACGCAGTCGCGGGCCGCGACCATGGATATCGATGTCGACGGCGACGGCAAGGCCGATGCGCGGATACAGATCGGACCGGCGATGCGTGGAACCGCGCTGCGCGACAGTCTCGATTTCATCCAGTTCAACGATTTTACCAACCAGATCGACTTCGCCCAGTTCGGCAAGGCGTTCAACGCCTATGCCGTCAAGGCCGTGCTTGCCAAACTGCCACGTGACGCGCTGGAAGGCCGGACCGCCAAGGTCCTCGGCGCCTATACGCTCGAAAACGGCCAGGACCTGCCGCTGGTGACGCCGGCGGAGGCAGAAATCGGGCCGAAGCCATGAGCGCTGCGGTTGCTCACGATGTCGTCTTGAAGCTGGAGGACGTCTCCAAGGTCTATTCCGGCACCGTCGCGGTCAAGCGCGCGAATTTCGAGGTGCGCAAGGGCGCCGTCAATGTGCTGGTCGGCGAAAACGGCGCCGGCAAATCGACGCTGATGAAGATTATCGCCGGCGTCGAACAGCCGACGCTCGGCCGGATCCTCCTGGAAGGGGAGGAGGTCTCCTTCTCGTCATCGGGCGACGCGGTGAACCGCGGCATCGGCATGGTGTTCCAAGAGCTGAACCTGTTTGGCAATATGACCGTCGCCGAGAACATCTTCGCCACGCGCGAGATCACCAACCGGTTTCGCAAGATCGACCGCAAGGAGCAGGAGCGCCGTGCGGCCCAATTTCTCGAACGCCTGCAGGCCGGGATAAGGCCCGACATGCTGGTCGAGGATCTGCGCATCGGCCAGCAGCAGCTGGTCGAGATCGCCAAGGCGGTTTCGCTCGATGCACGCATCCTGATCATGGACGAGCCGACCTCGGCGCTGAGTGCGGCGGAAGTCGAGATCCTGTTCAAGGTGATCGCCGACCTCAAGGCGCGCGGCGTGGCGATCGTCTACATCTCGCACCGGCTGGAAGAGCTGATCCGCATTGGCGACTACATCACGGTGCTGCGCGATGGACAGATCACCGGCCAGGAAGAGATGAAAAACGTCGACACGCGGTGGATCGTGCGGCAGATGATCGGCTCCGACGCCAAGGATTTCGCCAAGGCCGACGGCCATGTACCCGGCGAAGAAATATTCCGCGCCGAGGACATCTGCCTGCCGCGCGCGACCGGCGGGCTGGCAGTCGATCACGTCTCCCTGTCGCTGCGCGCCGGCGAGATCCTCGGCATCTATGGCCTGATGGGCGCCGGGCGCAGCGAACTGTTCGACTGCATCATGGGCCGCCATGGCCAGGCGACCGGCGCGATCTTCATCGCCGGCAAGAAGGTCAAGGAGCGGGACACGACGCGGCGCATCCGGCGCGGGCTGGCGCTGATCCCCGAAGACCGCCAACGCGAAGGGCTGGTGTCGATCCTCTCCGTCGCCAGCAATCTGACACTGGCCAGCCTGTCGCGCTTTGTCCGCCTGTTCCACATCAGTGGCGGCCAGGAGAAGCAGGCGGTCACGCAGATGGTGCGGGAACTGGCGATCAAAGTCGCCGACCCGGCGCAGGAGGTCTCGTCGCTGTCGGGCGGCAACCAGCAAAAGGTGGTGATCGGCAAGGCGCTGCTCACCGGGCCGAAGGTGCTGCTGATGGACGAGCCGAGCCGTGGCATCGATGTCGGCGCCAAGGCCGACGTCTTCCGCACCATGCGCAAACTGTCGCGCGATGGGCTCGGTATTCTGTTCGCCACCTCGGATCTCGATGAGGTGATGGCGCTGTCCGACCGCATCGCGGTGATGAGCAACGGAAAACTGACCGGCATGTTCGATCGCGCCGAGGCGACGGAGGCAGCCCTTGTCGCCGCCTCGGCACTTGGCCACGGACCGGCCCCGCACACGGAGAACCCATGACTGACATCCCGGCCAAGGCGGCTGCCCCCTCCGTCTCGAGCGGCTCGCTGCTGCTGACGCTGATGAAGGCGAGGACCTTCATCGCGCTGATCGCCGTCTTGGTCTTCTTCTCGATCGCGGCGCCGAATTTCCTGTCGACCGCCAACCTGATCCTGATGTCGAAACATGTGGCGCTGAACGCCTTCCTCGCCATGGGCATGACCTTCGTCATCATCACCGGCGGCATCGATCTCTCAGTCGGCTCGATCGTCGGCCTGTGCGGCATGGTCGCCGGCTATCTCGTGCTCAACGGCATCGACCTGCAATTCGGCTACACCATCTATTTCAACGTCGTCGAGATCGCGCTGATCACGCTGGCGGTTGGCATATTGATCGGCGCCGTCAACGGATTGCTGATCACCAGGCTGAACGTCGCGCCGTTCATCGCCACACTCGGCGTGCTCTATGTCGCGCGCGGCCTGGCGTTGCTGTCGTCGGACGGCCGCACCTTCCCCAACCTCGTCGGCAAGCCGGAGCTTGGCACCACCGGGTTTGGTTTCCTCGGCGCCGGGCGGCTGCTCGGCCTGCCGGTGGCGATCTGGATCCTGATCGTTGTTGCGCTGGTTGCGGCATATCTCGCCAAATACACGCCGCTCGGCCGCCACATCTTCGCCGTCGGCGGCAATGAACGGGCGTCGCGAATTTCGGGCGTTCGTGTCAACATGGTGAAAATGTTCGTCTACATGTTCTCCGGCTTCTGCGCGGCGATCGTCGGCCTGATCATCTCGTCCGAACTGATGGCCTCGCACCCGGCAACGGGCGAAAGTTTCGAGCTCAACGCCATCGCGGCGGCAGTGCTCGGCGGCACCTCGATGTCGGGTGGGCGCGGCACGATCGGCGGCACCATTGTCGGCGCCTTCGTCATCGGCATTCTTTCGGACGGGTTGGTGATGATGGGCGTGAGTTCCTTCTGGCAGATGGTGATCAAGGGCCTTGTCATCATCGTCGCCGTCGTCGTCGACCAAGCGCAGCGCCGGCTGCAGAGCCGGGTGACGCTGATGCAGATGGCAAAGGCAGGCTGAGCATGGCGGAGTTGCGGGGAGGGCTCATCGGCTGCGGCTTCTTTGCCATCAACCAGATGCATGCCTGGCGCGACATTGAAGGCGCCGCGATGGTCGCCATTTGCGACCGCGACCCGGAGCGGCTGCGCATCATCGGCGACCAGTTCGGCATTGCGAAGCGCTACACCGACGCGGCAGAGATGTTTGCAAGCGAAAGCCTCGACTTCGTCGATATCGCCACTACCGTTCCCAGCCATCGTCCGCTGGTCGAGATGGCGGCGCTGCACCGTGTGCCGGTGATTTGCCAAAAGCCGTTCGCGCCGACGCTTGCCGACGCCAAGGCGATGGTGAGGGCCTGCGTGGAAGCCGGCGTACCGCTGATGGTGCATGAGAATTTTCGCTGGCAGTCGGCGATCCAGGCGGTGCGTGCCGTGCTCGACAGCGGCGAGATCGGCACGCCGTTCTTCGGGCGCATCTCCTTCCGCTCTGCCTATGACGTGTTTTCCGGCCAGCCCTATCTCGCCAAGGGAAAGCGCTTCATCATCGAGGACCTCGGTATCCACAGTCTCGACATCGCCCGTTTTCTACTGGGCAACGTGTCGACGATCACGACGCGAACCGCGCGCATCAACCCTGGCATCGCGGGCGAAGATGTCGCGACGATGCTGATGGACCACAAGAGCGGGGCGACGTCAGTGGTCGACTGTAGCTACGCGACGAAGCTCGCCACCGAACCGTTTCCCGAAACGCTGATCGAGATCGACGGCAGCGACGGCACGATCCGCTTGGCGCAGGGATATCGGCTCACCGTCACCGGCAGGAGCGGCACGAAGATCACCGACGTTTCGCCGCCCGTACTCGCCTGGGCATCGCGCCCATGGCACAACATCCAGGAGAGCGTCGTCGCCATCCAGCAGCACTGGGTCGACTGCCTGGCAAAGGGAACCGAGCCGGCGACCTCGGGCGCCGACAATCTCAAGACATTCGCGCTGGTCGAGGCGGCCTATCTGGGCGCCGCGAGCCACGAACCTGTCCACCTGGATGGCTTGCTGACATGACAGCCGACGCCTTCCTCCTATACGGCACACGCGTGGTCGAGGTCGAGCCGGTTAGGCTGAGTGCGGGCTTGCTCAGCGCCGACTTTGTCAACGGCAGCCTGCGCACCATCCGTTACGGCGGCATCGAAGTGCTGCGCGCCATCGCCTACATCGTGCGCGACCGCGACTGGGGCACCTATGAACCGGCGCTGACGGACCTTGCCGTCGATCAGGACGCCGACAGCTTCTCCGTCAGCTACTCCGCAACTTGCTTAGCACCGGGCGGAAGCCGGCTCGACTTTCGCGCTACGATCAAGGGCTCCGCCAACGGTCACCTAGTGTTCGACGTCAGCGCGGTCCCTGAAAGCGATTTCGAGACCAATCGCTGCGGTTATTGCGTCCTGCATCCGATCGCCGGCCTCGCCGGCAGCCCGGTCACGGTCGAGCATACCGACGGCAGCGTGGTGGCGACGAAACTGCCGCTGTTGATCGATCCCTGGCAGCCTTTCAAGGATTTGCGCGCGATCACCCATGAGGTCCGGCCGGGCATCACTGCCGAATGCCGGATGGAGGGCGACACTTTCGAGATGGAGGACCAGCGTAACTGGTCGGACGCGTCCTACAAGACCTATGTGCGGCCACTGGCGCTGCCTTGGCCCTATGTGCTGCCGGCCGGCCAAACTGTAAGCCAGACGGTCAGCCTGCGCATCACCGGCGAGGGGGGAATGCCGGCCGCAGCATCTGCCGCCGAACCGGTCAGCGTCGAACTCGGCGAGACCGGGCAGAGGCTGCCGGATCTCGGCGTGATCATCTACCCGGATGAGGTCGAAGCAGCGCTCGCAAATCTTTCGACATTGACCGAGCTCGGCCCGCAGCAACTTGTCTTCCACTACGATCCGACGCGCGGCCACGGTCTCGAAGCATTGCAGTCTTATGCAAGGCTCACCGCCGCCTATCCGGTGCAGACGACGCTGGAATGCGTCGTTGCCTGCGCGGGCGACCTCGATGCCGAGCTGTCAGGCGTTGCCGACATGGTGCGTCAAGCCGGGTTGAAGCTTTCGGCCATTGCCGTCTCGCCTTCGGTTGACCGGCAGTCGACACCGCCGGGCAGTGCGTGGCCGGACTGTCCGCCGCTCGAAGACGTCTATGACGCGGCGCGGCGCGCCTTTCCCGATATCCGGCTTGGTGGCGGCATGTTCAGCTATTTCACCGAGCTCAACCGCAAGCGCGTGCCGGGGGGCCTGCTCGATTTCGTCACCCACTGCACGTGTCCGATCGTGCACGCCGCCGACGATCTCAGCGTCATGCAGTCACTGGAGGCGCTGCCCTTCATCACCGCGTCGGCGCGGGCGATCTTCGGGGCAAAGCCTTACCGCATCGGTCCGTCGACGATCGCCATGCGCCAGAACCCCTATGGCGGCGCGACCAAGGGCAATCCCGGGGGACAGCGCATCGCCATGGCCGATCGCGACCCTCGCCATGCCGGCCTCTTCGCAGCCGCATGGGCGATCGGCTATGCCGCGCGCGTGGCGCCGGCTGGGCTGGAACTGCTCACGCTGTCCGGCTTCGCCGGGCCCTTCGGCGTGCTCGCAGCATCCGGCGAACCCGTCGCGGAAGGATCGCCTCGGCCGATCTTCGGTGCCATCAAGGGGCTTTGCGAACTGGCCGGCCTTGCGCATGTGGCGGCAAGGACGAGCGATCAGACGAAGGTGCTGGCGCTGGCCGGCCGCTCCGCTTCGGGCAAGACCGTGGCGTGGCTGGCGAACCTGACGGCGAACGACGTGACGGTCGACATCTCAGCGTTTGGCCGAGGCCAACTGGTGATGACCCCTTACGCGATCACACGGATCGGCTGAATCAGTTGCCGGAGTTCATCACATAAAGCGCGCGCGAGCGCTCGAGGTGCTTGATCATCGCCTTCTCGGCGCCGTCGGCATCCTTCTTCTCAATGCGGCCGATGATCTCTTCATGCTCGGTCAGCGTGAACTGTTCCTTGCCGGTCCAGATCAGCATTTCGGTGTGATATTCCTTCAGCCAACCGAGCATCGCCTCGCTGACGGCGATATAGATCGGGTTGCCCGAGATCGCCGCGATCTGGGTGTGAAACTTCATGTCGGCGGAGATGAAGGCTTCGGAATCGCCGCGAAAGCCACGCTGTTCGGCAATTGTGGCCCGCAGCTGCTCAACGTCCTCGGCAGTGGCGTTTTCGGCGGCTTCCCTGACCATACCGCGCTCGAAGAAGATGCGCGCCGTTTTCAGGTGTTCCAACGTGTCCTTCGACGACGACAGGATGATCTTGGCTGCGCCATCGACCTGCTTGATGATCGACTTGGCGGTCAGCTGGAGCACCTTGGCGCGTTCCCCATGCGAGATCGCGACGAGGCCCATATTGCTCAGCGCCTGCATCGCCTCGCGGATCGCGGGACGGCCGACCTCGAAGCGCTCCATCAACTCGCGCTCCGACGGCATGTCGTCGCCCGGCGTCAATTCTCCGCTGGTGATCAGGCGCTTCAGCCGCAAAAACACTTCGTCGGAAAGTTTGCGCCGGACGATCGGCTCCGAACGGTTCATCGTCGCGAATCACTCCCTTGACCTGTCTCTATCTAGCATTGCCACAGCCATTCCCGGAATGGCCGTCGCCCCCATCGGCCATAGCCGCAAGACAGGATATTGCTTGCAAAGCTTATGTACTCATTATACCAGATTTCGACGATCAAGGAACTCTTTTCGAACCTTCCGCCCTCAGACAACGAACCATGATCACGCTCACCTACCGCATCGAAACATCAGGCAGCATCGAGGCGCTGGCAGCCAAGATCGCGAGCGACCAGTCGACCGGAACCTTCGTCGCGCTGCCCGGCGAAACCGAGGAACTGAAGGCCCGGGTGGCCGCGCGCGTTCTGGCCATTCGGCACCTGCCGGACGCACTTCGCCCCTCCATTCCCGAGGCCGGTAACGGGCCGTTCAAGCGCGCGGATGTCGACATCGCCTTTCCATTCGATGCCATCGGCCACGACCTGTCGGCTCTGATGACCATTGCCATCGGCGGCGCCTATTCGATCAAGGGCCTAACCGGCATTCGCGTTGTCGACATGAAGCTGCCGGAGCAATTCCGCGGCGCGCATCCAGGTCCGCAATTCGGCGTCGCCGGCAGCCGCAGGCTGACAGGTGTCACGGATCGGCCGATCATCGGCACCATCGTCAAGCCGGCGCTGGGGCTGCGGCCCCCCGAGACCGCCGCGATGGTGGGCGAGCTGATTGCCGCCGGTGTCGATTTCATCAAGGACGATGAGAAGCTGATGAGCCCGGCCTATTCGCCGCTGGCGGAGCGGGTAAAGGCAATCATGCCGCTGATCCTCGGCCACGAGCAGAGGACCGGTAAGAAGGTGATGTATGCCTTCGGCATCTCGCATGCCGACCCGGACGAGATGATGCGCAATCACGATCTGGTGGCCAAGGCCGGCGGCAATTGCGCGGTGGTCAACATCAACTCGATAGGCTTCGGTGGCATGGCGTTTCTTAGAAGACGCTCCACCCTGGTGCTGCATGCCCATCGCAACGGCTGGGACATTCTTACTCGCCATCCCGGCCTCGGCATGGATTTCAAGGTCTGGCAGCAATTCTGGCGGCTGCTCGGCGTCGACCAGTTCCAGATCAACGGCATCCAATCGAAATACTGGGAGCCGGACGCGTCTTTCGTCGAGTCCTTCAAGGCGGTGACGACGCCGATTTTTGCGCCTGAGGATTGCGCCTTGCCTGTGGCGGGCTCCGGCCAATGGGGCGGGCAAGCGCCCGAGACCTATGAACGGACCGGCCGGACGGTCGATCTGCTCTATCTGTGCGGCGGCGGCATCGTCAGCCATCCGGATGGACCGGGCGCCGGGGTGCGTGCCGTGCAGCAAGCCTGGCAGGCGGCGGTCGACGGCATTCCGCTGGCGGATTTCGCCTTGAGCCATCCGGAGCTGGCGCGGTCGATCGAAAAATTCGGCGACGGCAAAGCGGCCTGAAGCGATGCAAGACCTGCTGCTCAGCTATTATGGCGACGACCTCACCGGTTCGACCGACGTCATGGAAGCGCTTGAACTCGGCGGCGTCCCGACCGTGCTGTTCATGCGCCAGCCGGACGCGGCTATGGTTGAGCAGTTCAGCCATTGCCGCGCCATTGGCCTGGCCGGCACCAGCCGCAGCGAGACGCCGCAATGGATGAACACGCATCTGAGCGATGCCTTCGCTTGGCTGAAGACGCTGAATGCCGCGATCTGTCACTACAAGGTGTGCTCCACCTTCGATTCCAGCCCGACCATCGGCAGCATCGGTCGCGCCATCGAGATCGGCCGCTCGGTCTTCGCGCAGGACAGCGTGCCGCTGCTGGTCGGGGCGCCGCAGCTCAAGCGTTACACGGCCTTCGGTCATTTGTTCGCGGCCTATCGTGAAAAGTATTTCCGCATCGACCGCCATCCGGTGATGAGCCGCCACCCGACGACGCCGATGGATGAATCCGACCTGCTGATCCATCTGTCGCGGCAGACGGAGCTCACATCGGGGCTGGTCGACCTCGCGACGTTGCAGTCGGTGGCGCGCTCGGAGGCCTTCGACCGCTTGCTCGCAGAGGGCACCGACATCGTACTTGTCGATGTCGACAGCCGCGAGACGCAGGCGCTTGCCGGCAAGGAGATATGGCGCGCCCGCAAGCCGGGCGGTTCGTTCGTCGTCGGCTCGTCGGGGATCGAATATGCGCTGCTGGCCGAATGGGTGTCGAACGGGACAGTCAGAGCTGAACCAGAATTTTCGCCGCCAGGTGCCGCCGACCGGATCGCGGTCGTCTCGGGCAGTTGTTCGCCGACGACCGAACGACAGATCCGTCACGCTTTGACTGACGGCTTCGACGGCATCGAGGTCGATCCCGTCGAACTGGTCTCCGAAGCTTCCGGAGATGCGATTGCACGCGCGGCGGCAGCCGGTCGCACCAGCCTGGAAGCCGGGCGCAGCGTCGTTCTCTACACGGCCCTTGGACCCAACGCCGACAGGGGGGGCGAAATCGACCGCCAGGAAGGCGCCCGCCACAAGCTTGGTCGCGGCCTCGGCGAACTGCTTCGCGCGCTGACGATCGAGCAGAAGTTGCAGCGCGTGGTCATAGCCGGAGGCGACACGTCGAGCCACGCTCTCGGCCAGATGGGCGTCGGTGCGCTGACGGTGCGGATGCCGCTGCCGGCGTCGCCGGGCTCGCCGCTTTGCGTCGCTCACTCGCGTATTGAGGCGATCGATGGGCTGGAGGTGGCGCTCAAGGGCGGGCAGGTCGGAACCGACCGCTATTTCAGCGCCATCCGCGACGGCCTTAGCAGCTGACAACGCGTCGCTCCGGCAACCGCGAGATCCATCCGAAGCCTTTTTGTCGCGTATGTTGACGTTAAATTCACATAAAGATATGAGTTCTTTGTTGCGGCGAGGTGCTTTTGCCGTTTGTCCCCCTTGCTCAATCGGGGTTGTCGCCATGTGTTTCGCCCTTGCATCAGACTGCAGGATCGCCCTGTAGCAATCGCCAATGCTGAAAGAGGCGGTGATCATGCCCAGCCTGCTCGGAATCGATAACGGCCTCACGGTCACCAAGGCGGTCATCTTCGATGCCGACGGCACGCAATTGTCCGTGGCGCGTCGCCGGGTGCCGCAATCGATGCCCCACGCGCGCTGGGTGGAGCGCGACATGTCAGGCCTGTGGCAAGCAACAGCCGACGCCATCAAGGAGGCGATCGCGCTCTCCGGCAGGCCGGCGGAAGACATCAAGGCGGTGGCGGCGACCGCGCATGGCGATGGTCTCTATCTGCTCGATCATGATCGTCAGCCTTTGGGATCAGGCATCCTGTCGCTCGACAGCCGCGCCGGCGACATTGTCGAAAGGTGGTCCGCCGGTACCGTTTTCACCGATGCGCTGGCGACGACGGGCCAGACGCCGCATGTTTCGGCGCCGTCGGCGCTGCTGGCGTGGCTTAAGCAGAACGATCCTGATCGCTATGGCCGCATCGGCCATGTGCTGGCCTGCAAGGACTGGCTGCGCTTTTGCCTGACCGGCACGATCGGGACCGACCGCACGGAGGCCAGCACTTCATTCACGGATTTTCGCACGCAAGCCTATGCGCCTGAAGCGCTGCGCATCTTCGGGTTGGAGGATCTGTTCAACGCGCTGCCGCCGGTGGCGCATTCCGCTGACATCGCCGGTCAAGTCACAGCCGATGCCGCCGAAAGGACCGGCCTTCGCAGGGGAACACCGGTCGCCTGCGGCCTGCACGACGTGGCCGCCTCGGCGCTTGGCATGGGCGGCCATGAAGACGGCGTGCTCGCCATCGTCGCCGGCACGTATTCCATCAACGAAGTCGTCTCTTCGCAACCGCGCGTCGACCGACGTTGGTTCTGCCGCAACGCCATCGATGCGGGGCGTTGGAACAACATGTCGATCTCGCCGGCCTCGACCGCGAACTACGACTGGTTTCTCGACACTTTCTGTCGCTTGGAGCAAGACAGGACAAACGCGGATGGCGGCTCGCTCCACGAATTGCTGGCGGGAGAGATCGACGCGGCGTTGAAGAAGCCTTCGACCATCCTGTTTCATCCCTATCTGTTCGGCTCTCCCTATGGCGATTTGGCCAGCGGCAGCTTTGTCGGCCTGCATGGCTGGCACAATCGCGGCGACATGCTGAAGGCGGTTCTGGAAGGCATCGCCTTCAATCACCGCACCCATGTCGAGGCTTTGCGCGACGGCTTTGCCGTCAGCGAGATCCGCCTGACCGGCGGCGGTTCGCGCAATCCTGCTTTCGTCCAGATGTTTGCCGACGTGCTGAACGCCCCGGTCACCGTCACCTCGACGGATGAGACCGCGGCCCTCGGTGCCGCGCTTTGCGCAGGTGCTGCGGTCGGCTTGTTCAAGACGCCGCAAGAGGGCGCCAGGCAGGTCGGCATGACGGAGCGGACGTACCAA
Organism: Mesorhizobium sp. M0052; assembly: GCF_040323255.1. Taxonomy (NCBI): domain Bacteria; kingdom Pseudomonadati; phylum Pseudomonadota; class Alphaproteobacteria; order Hyphomicrobiales; family Phyllobacteriaceae; genus Mesorhizobium; species Mesorhizobium sp. M0052. Next base: position 252,657 of record NZ_JAMYUS010000008.1, read on the forward strand.
ACCGTGCCCGCCTCCAGTGCTGTGTTCAATGAGCGGTTTTCGCTCTACTGCCGCATAGCCGAGCAGCTGAAGTCGCATTGGCCTGATATCGAAAGGCTGGCGGGGGTAAACGCATGATCAAGGCCGACGAACGACGCGAAGAGATCGCCGATTATGTGATCAAGCTCGGCCAGGTGCGCATCGATGATCTGGTCGAGCATTTCGGCGTGTCGCGCATGACCATCCACCGGCATATCGACCGGCTGGCGCAGCAGGGCGTGCTGCGCAAGCTGCACGGTGCGGTGACGGTCCAGCCTTCCGGCCTCTACGAGAGCGCTTTCCGCTACCGGGTGACCGTCAATCGAGCCGAGAAGGATGCACTGGCGCGGGCGGCACTGGATTATATCGAGGCCGGCCAGGTGGTGATGCTGGACGATTCATCGACGGCAAACGCGGTCGCGACGCTGCTGCTCGACGTCAAGCCGCTGACCGTCATTTCCAACAGCGTCTCGACGGCGGGCCAATTGATCAATGTGGACGATATCGATTTCATCTGCCTCGGCGGCCAGTATCATCCCACTTACAATGCCTATATCGGCATCGTCTGCGAGAACGCCGTGGCGCAGTTGCGCGCCAATGTGCTGATCTGTTCGGCTTCGGCCGTCACCGGAACCACTGCTTTCATCCAGGATCCGAATGTCGTGCGGGTCAAGCAGGCGATGATGACCGCCTCCGTGAAGCGCATCCTTTTGGTCGACCACGCAAAATTCGACCGGATCGCGCTGCATGTCTTCGACGATCTGACCAGTTTCGACGCCGTGCTGGTGACCGAGGGCCTGGGCGATGCGCAGGCGCAGAGCCTCGAACGGGCGGGGGTGAAGTTGCGCATCGTCAAGACGAAGGCGCCATGAACCCAGCAGATGGAGCCGGGGCGGACAATCCCGCAGGGCGTCTCGCCGCGATGGCCGGGACCGGCGAAGTCGACGTCGTCATTCTTGGCGCCGGCATCAACGGGGCTGGGCTGTTTCGCGATCTGTGCGCGCAAGGTGTCAGCTGCCTGATCGTCGAAAAGGCGGATTTCGGCTCGGGCACCAGTGCCGCGCCGTCGAGGCTCATCCACGGCGGCTTGAAATATCTCGAGACCGGCGAGTTCGGGCTGGTGGCGCAGTCGACGCTCGAACGCAATCTGCTTCTTCAAAACGCGCCGCACTATGTCAGCCCGCTGCCGACCGTCATCCCGATCTTCTCGTGGAGCAAGGGCATGCTCGCGGCGTTGCGAACGCTGTTCGGCTCGACCAGCGCGCCGCGCAGCCGCGGCGCCATACTGATCAAGATCGGCTTGATGATCTACGATTTCTACGGTTCACGAAACCAGGTCATGCCGCGCCACCGCATGGTCGGGCGGCGGCAGGCGCTTGTTGAGATGCCGGCGCTCAATCCGGCGATCGTCGCCACCGGCACCTACTACGACGCCAAGATAAGTCACCCGGAAAGGCTGGTGCTGGAACTGATCCTCGACGGCTTGCAGGCTCACGCGGCGTCTGCCGGTGCCAACTACACGACACTGGCGGCTTCAGCCAATGGCGTGCTCACCTTCCAGCCGGAAAACGGCGCGGCCTTTTCGGTGCGGCCGAAGCTGGTGGTGAACGCCGCCGGTCCGTGGATCGACGACGTCAACGCGCTGCTTGGTGCTCCATCGAAGATGATCGGCGGCACCAAGGGCTCGCATATCCTGTTAAGGCATGACGAACTGGTCAAAAGCCTCGCCGGGCGCATGCTCTATTTCGAGGCCGATGACGGCCGCATCTGCCTGGTCTACGACTATCTCGGCCTGGCGCTGGTCGGCTCGACCGACATCAAGGCCGACAATCCGGACGCGGTCCGCTGCGAACCCGAAGAAGTCGACTATCTGCTCGACAGCGTGCGAACGCTGCTGCCGGGCATGGCGTTCGAGCGCGACCAGATCGTCTACGCCTATAGCGGCATCCGGCCGCTGCCGACGTCTGAAGCAGCGACGCCCGGACTGATCAGCCGCGATCATTCGGCGCCCGTTGCCGAGCCGGACGGCAACAGGCCCTTTGCAGTCATTTCGCTGGTCGGCGGCAAATGGACGACGTTCCGCGGCTTTGCCGAGGAAGTCACTGATACCGTACTCATGCGCTTGCAGCGCAGCCGCAAGATGTCGACTCAGTCGATGCCGATCGGCGGTGGGCGGGATTTTCCGGCCAATGCCGCCGCGCGCGCGAACTGGCTGGCTGAGGCACAGCAGGCAACGGGCGCCGGGGAAGGGCGCCTTGATCAATTGCTGTCGCGCTACGGGACCAGAGCCGTTGAGATCGCCAGGCACGGGTCGGATGATGAGGGTTGCCTGCCGGACTCCGGCGGCTACGGCAAGGCGGAAATCGACTACATCGCGCGCAACGAGTTCGTCGAACATCTGGCCGATGTCGTTATGCGCCGCAGCACGTTGGCGATAGGCGGCTCGCTGACGAGCCGCGACCTGCAGGAGATTGCCGCGATCGCGGGGCGGGCGTTGGGGTGGAGCACCGAGCGCCTCACGCGGGAGGTCGAAGCCGCTGTTGTCGAGCTCGAAGGCAGGAACCTGATGCGGCTGGACTGATCGCTTGATCGCCGACGCCTAGCTTTTCCTGAGGCAATCCGATCGATTTGCCCTTGTTGCGCCCTGTGCATCAACCTTCCCATTTTGCACCCGGATTGGGATTTGCCGGCGCCTACGGGCTCATGCCGTCACTGGATACGGTAACACAAATTGAAGTTAAATTAACACTACCGTATGGTCATATTGTATGCTTACCTTCTAATAGGCTCGCGTTGGCTGCCGAACGTCGGCTGAGGCAACCATCTGCGGAGGGATTGACAGCGGCGCAAAGGTATGAAAATTTTTGCACACAAAGATAATATTATCACCCTGGGGAGGGGATGGCTTGAATTCCGGCGGAAGCGCAAACCGCGACCATGAGTCCAGCCTCGCCACGCGCGCGGCCTGGCTGCACTATGCCGGTGGTCTGACCCAGGCCCAGGTGGCCAAGCGGCTTGGCCTGACCAGCCTCAAGGCGCATAGGCTGATCACCAAGGCCAACCAGGAAGGTCTGGTTAGGGTCTTCATCGACGGCGACGTCGCCGAATGCGTCGACCTGGAACAGCGCCTGATCGCCGCCTATGGGCTCCACTATTGCGAGGTGGTTCCCGATCTCGATCAGGACGAACTGCCGCTCAAGGGGCTGGGCATTGCCGGCGCCCAGTTCCTGAAGCGCGAAATCGATCGCGGCGAAGACATGCTGATCGGCGTCGGCCATGGCCGCACGCTTGCCGCCAGCGTCGAATATCTGACGCGCGCAACTGCTGCTCACATCCGTTTCGTCTCGCTGCTTGGCGGCGTGACGCGCAAATTCGCCGCCAACCCGCACGACGTCATGCATCGCCTGGCAGAGCGGACCGGCGCGCAGGCTTTCGTCATGCCGGTGCCTTTTGTCGCCAATACCGCCGAGGACCGCGAAGTGCTGCTTGGCCAGCGCGGCATCAGCGATGTGTTCGCTCTCGCCAGCCGGTCCGACCTGATGTTCGTCGGAATAGGCACGGCTGAGCGGGAGGCGTCGCTGGTCGCCACCGGCATGATCGAGCCTTCCGAAATCGATGAGGTCAAGCGGGACGGCGGCGTTGGTGAATTGCTGGCGCATTTCTTCGACGACAAGGGTGGTCCGGTCGAAACGGCGCTGTCGGAAAGAATACTGGCGCTTCCGCGCGATCAGTTGAAGGGCCGCAGGATCGTTGCCGTCGCCGGCGGCAAGGTGAAGGTGCGCGCCATCAAGGCAGTACTCGAAAGCCGTTATCTCAGCGGCCTGATCACCGACGAATGCACCGCCCGCGCCCTGGTCGAGCTCGACGATGCAGCCGGGGCCGCGAAGCGCCGCGTGAACGGAGGAACTTCGAATGCGTGACAACGGACAATCCGCACCGCTGGTGGTTGCATCATGAGCGCGAAGGCCACCGCCTGGCAAGCTTCGCCCGGCCTGCGCCGGGTGCTTGCCGGCGCCGCGGCTCTGGTTCTGCTCGGCGCCATGGCGCTCGACACCAAGGTGATCAAGATCGGCTCTGCCGGCGATGTTCGCAACGCGGTGTTTTCGGCCGCCGACTACGGCAAGTCTGAATTTCCCAAGGTGCAGGCCGATGTCGAAGCGCGTGCCGCCGACGCCGCAACGGTGGCGACGGCGATCGCCAAGGACAAGGCGACGGCCGAAAAGGAATATGGCGTGCCGGCGGGAGTCGGACCGGTCATCTCGGTCAAGTTCACCGGCGTCGTCGGCGAGGGAAAATCGGGCATCTACAAGGTCGCGGTCGACGGTTTGCCGGACACGTTGACCGTCCGCGTACAGACTGGGCCGGCGATCAACGGCACCGAGCTTCGCGACGCCACCGGCAAGATCACCTTTGGTCAGTTCACCAACCAGATCGAGTATCAGGACGCCGGCTCGGCGCTGAACAACGAGATGAAGAAGGAGGTGCTGGCGAAAGTCGATACCAGTGACTTGACCGGCAAGACAATAGCGGTGGTCGGCGTCTTCAAGCTGGTCAATCCGAAGAGCTGGCTGGTCACGCCGGTGAGGCTGGACGTCAAATGACAATGGCTGCCGGCACAGAACCCGCGACTGGCGATGCCGTGCTTTCGGCGCGCAATGTCGTCATGTCGTATGGCGGCGTCCACGCGCTCAAGGGCGCCAACTTCGACATCCATCGCGGCAAGGTCACCACCCTGTTCGGAGAGAATGGCGCCGGCAAGTCGACGCTGATGAAGATCCTGTCCGGCGTGGTCACGCCGACATCCGGCGACATCGTGCTCGACGGCAATCTCGTCAGCTTTTCCTCGTCTTCGGACGCGCGCGACCGCGGCATTTCGATCATCCACCAGGAGCTCAGCCTGGCGCCGAATCTGAGCGTTCGCGACAACATCTTCATGGGCCGCGAACTGCGCACCAGAACCGGCCTCGACTTCGCCGAGGAGTCGCGCCAAGCGCGGGCGCTGATGGCCGACCTCGAAGAGGACATTGATCCGATGACCCTGGTCGAGGACCTGCGCCTGGGGCAGCAGCAGATCGTCGAGATCGCACGCGCGCTGTCAGTCGATTCCCGCATCCTGATCATGGACGAGCCGACCTCCGCGCTGAGCGCCACGGAGGTCGAAGTGCTGTTCAAGGTGATCCGCGATCTGACCAGCCGCGGCGTCTCCATCGTCTACATCTCGCATCACCTCGAAGAGGCGCTGCAGATCACCGACTACGCCGTCGTGCTGCGTGACGGGGCGATCACGGCGACGGCCGAGGCCAAGGACATCGACCTCGAATGGATCGTCCGCAACATGGTGGGCGAGAATTTCGATCTCGGCTCGCCGCCGACCGGCCACGAGTTCGGCGCGGTGGCGCTGTCGATCGAGGATGTCAGCGTCACCGACGCTTCGGGTTCAGGCTACGTCGTCGATCATCTGTCGCTGGATGTCAAAGCGGGCGAGATCGTCTGCATCTATGGGCTGATGGGCGCGGGCCGCACGGAATTGCTGGAGGCCGTCGCCGGCCGTGTGCCCATGGCGGGCGGGCGGGCGCTGCTGGAGGGTGAGGACGTTTCGGGGCTGACCATTGCCCAGCGCATCGCCCGAGGTCTGGTTCTGGTCCCCGAGGATCGCCAGCGCGATGGCCTGGTTCAGACCATGACCGTCGGCCGCAATCTGTCGCTTGCCAGTATCGAGGCATTCGCCAAGGGGCTCTTCCTCTCCCGGCCGAGGGAGCGCGCACTGATCGACAATTCGATCCGCAAGGTGACCATCAAGACCGCGGGCGGCAATGCCATGATCGGATCGCTGTCGGGCGGCAACCAGCAGAAGGTCGTCATCGGCAAGATGCTGACGACAGATCCCAAGGTCATCCTTCTCGACGAGCCGAGCCGCGGCATCGATGTAGGCGCCAAGGCCGAAGTCTTTCGCTTGCTCAGCGAGCGCGCCGCGCAAGGCCTGGCGGTCGTCTTCTCGACCTCGGAGGTCAATGAGTGCCTCAGCATCGCCCACCGCATCGTCGTCATGCGGCGCGGCAAGATTTCAGCCGAATTCGGCGCCCACGCCACCAAAGAGCAGATCATGGCCGCCTCCGGCGAAGCCGTGGTCGCCTGACCATAGAATTTTTCGGAGCCCCGACCCATGAGCGATGTCAGCCAGGCCAGCAAACAGTCCAGCCCCAATGCGGGCGGAGAGGGCTTCGACGTGGCCAAGCTGCTGCTCGAAGGCCGGGCCTTCTTTGCCCTGATCGTCATCATTGTCGTCTTCTCGATCCTGTCGCCCTACTACCTCTCGGTGGCGAATTTCCTGACCATGGCTTCGCATGTCGCCATCTTCGGGATTCTCGCCGTCGGCATGCTGCTCGTCATCCTCAATGGCGGCATCGACCTGTCGGTCGGCTCGACGCTCGGGCTTGCCGGCGTCGTCGCCGGGTTTCTGATGCAGGGCGTAACGCTGACCTGGCTGGGCGTCGTTCTCTATCCGCCGGTCTGGGTGGTCGCGGTGCTGGCCTGCATGCTGGGCGCCGCTGTCGGGCTGATCAACGGCGTGCTGATCGCGCGGTTCAAGGTTCCGGCCTTTGTCGCCACGCTCGGCGTCATGTACATGGCGCGCGGCCTGGCACTGCTGATGACCAGCGGCCTGACCTACAACAATCTCGGCGGCAAGCCGGAGTTGGGCAACACCGGTTTCGACGCGCTTGGCTTCAACCGTCTGTTCGGCGTGCCGACCGGCGTGGTGGTGCTGGCGGTCATCGCGCTGATCGGCAGCATCGTGTTGAACCGCACCGCGTTCGGGCGCTGGCTCTACGCCTCGGGCGGCAATGAGCGCGCCGCCGAACTGTCCGGCGTTCCGGTCAAGACTGTGCAGATTTCGGTCTATGTGCTTTCAGGCATCTGTGCCGCCATTGCCGGCCTGATCCTGTCCTCGCAGTTGACCTCGGCCGGACCGACCGCTGGCACCACTTACGAACTGACGGCCATCGCCGCCGTCGTCATCGGCGGCGCCGCACTCACCGGCGGGCGCGGCAACATTCGCGGCACCCTGCTCGGAGCCTTCGTCATCGGTTTCCTGTCCGACGGTCTGGTGATCATCGGCATCTCATCCTACTGGCAGACAGTGTTCACCGGCGCCGTCATCGTGCTCGCCGTGCTCCTCAATGCCGTTCAGTATCGCCGCCGTAGCAAGCTTCCAGCTTCGACGGGCGGCCAACCGACTTCTCAGAAACGGGGGAAGGCCGAACCGGCCAATCCTGCCCAAGGGAAGACTGCCAGCTGACTGGCAGCAAGACCGCGTAAAATCATTGGAGGAATGTACATGAAAATCGTGCTTAGAAGTTTGCTTGCCGCCGCGATGGTGGTCGGGTTTAGCGCAGCCGCATCGGCCGCAGGCCTGATCTCGATCATCGTCAACGATCCGGCCAACCCCTACTGGCTGACCGAAGGCAACGTTGCCAAGGCCGAAGCCGAAAAGCTTGGCTATACAGCCAACGTCGCCGCCCACAAGGGCGACACCAATACCGAAAGCAATCTGATCGACACCGCCATCACCAACAAGTCGGTGGCGATCATCCTCGACCCGGCCAATGCCGATGGTTCGGTCGGCGCGGTGAAGAAGGCGATTGCCGCCAACATCCCGGTTTTCCTCGTCAATGCCGAGATCAACCAGGAAGGTCTTGCCAAGGGACAGCTCGTCTCCAACAACGCCCAGGGTGCGGCTCTCGGTGCCCAGCAGTGGGTGCAGGCGGTCGGTGAAAAGGGCAAGTATGTCGAACTGCTCGGCGCCCCGTCGGACAACAACGCCGCCACGCGCTCGAACGGCTACGCGACTGTGCTCAGCCAGTATCCGGATCTCGAAAAGGCCGCTTCGCAGGTCGCCAACTGGGATCGTACCCAGGGTCATGACAAGATGCAGAGCATGCTGCAGGCCAATCCCGACATCATCGCCGTGATCAGCGGCAACGATGAAATGGCGCTTGGCGCGGTTGCGGCGCTGAAGGAAGCTGGCAAGCTCGCCGGCATCAAGGTCGGCGGCTTCGACGGTTCCCCGGATGCGGTTGCGGCCATCAAGTCCGGCGAACTGCAGTACACCGTGCTTCAGCCGGTGGCCATCTTCTCGGCCAAGGCCGTGCAGCAGGCCGACTCGTTCATCAAGACGGGCGCTACCGGCGCCACCAGCGAGAAGCAGCTGTTCGATTGCCTGCTCATCACCAAGGACAATGTGGACAAGTACACCGCACCCTTCGTGCTGTCGGAATAAAAACCTGCTCAGGGGGTGTCCTTCGCGGACACTCCCTGGCTCTTCCATGGCTTCGAGATAACAAAGACTGCTCCTTGTGACTTGCCTTCATAACCATCCGGAACTTGCGGCATGAAAGACCTGCTGATCGGCATCGACGCGGGAACGTCCGTGATCAAATCGGTCGCTTTCGATCTGTCGGGGCGGCAGCTTGCCATGGCGTCGGTGACCAACAGCTTCGTCACGCTGGAAGGCGGCGGCGCCGAGCAGGACCTTAATCAGACCTGGCGCGACATGGTGCTGACCGTCCTCGATCTGGCGACGAAAATTCCAGACCTCGCGCGGCGAACCGCGGCCGTCGCGGTCACCGGGCAGGGCGACGGCACCTGGCTGATCGATGGCGACGGCATGCCGGTCGGGCGCGCCTGGCTCTGGCTCGATGCGCGCGCCGGACATCTGGTGGACGAGATGCGCGGCGATCCCCGGGATCGCACGCGGTTCGCGATCACCGGCACCGGGCTCAACGCCTGCCAGCAGGGCGCTCAGCTCAGCTGGCTGAAGAAAAACAGCCCGGAAATCCTGGAGCGCGCCGCCAATGCCTTTCACTGCAAGGATTGGCTCTATTTCAAGATGACCGGCAAGCGCGCCACCGATCCTTCGGAGGGAACATTCACCTTCGGCGATTTCCGCTCGCGCAGCTATTCCGACGAGGTGCTCGACATTCTCGATCTGACGTCGCACCGCCGCCTGCTGCCCCCCATGCTCGAAGGCACGACCGACCATCATCCGCTTTCTGCGTCGGCAGCAGGCGAGACCGGCCTGCTTGCGGGCACGCCGGTGGTGCTGGGCTACGTCGACATGGTCAGCACCGCGCTCGGCGCCGGCCTCTATGATCCAAGCGGCAATGTCGGCTGCACGGTCATCGGCTCGACCGGCATCCACACGCGCCTGGCGCGCACAGCCGACGATGTCATCCTCAACGACAACGCGTCCGGCTACACGATCGCCATGCCGGTTCCCGGCGCCTATGCGCAACTGCAATCCAATATGGCGGCGACGCTCAACATCGACTGGCTGCTCGGCCTGGCGCGCGACGTGCTGACCGCCAGCGGCGCAAAACCTTCGGGCGACGAATTGCTGAAAGCGCTCGATGTCTGGGTCGAAGGATCGGAGCCGGGATCGCTGATCTATCAGCCCTACATCTCGCTTGCCGGCGAACGCGGACCGTTCGTCGACCCCGACGCACGAGCGGGCTTCATCGGCCTCTCGGTCAAGCACGGCTTTGGCGATCTGGCACGCGCGGTTCTTGAAGGATTGGCCTTCGCGGCCCGCGATTGCTACCAGGCAATGGGCAGCGTGCCCGGCGAAATCCGTCTGTCTGGCGGCGCCGCGCGCAGCCCGTCGCTGCGCCGCATCATCGCCGCGGCGACCCGCGCGCAGGTCAGGACCAGCAGCCGCCAGGAAGCCGGCGCCGCGGGTGCGGCGATGATGGCCGCAGTCGGGCTTGGCGTCTATCGCTCGATGGATGATTGCTGCGCCGAGTGGGTGACGCCGCTGCTGGGCGAATGCGACGCCTATGACGAGGCGCTTTCGCAAACCTACGATGCGCTGTTTCCATCCTTCGTCGCGGCGCGCCAGGCGCTGCATCCGATGTGGAAATCGATGGCGCACCGCACAGGAGCTAAGTCTTGAGCGATACAACGGATATTGTCGATCTCTTCGTGATCGGCGGCGGCGTGAATGGAGCGGGCATAGCGCGCGATGCCGCCGGCCGTGGGCTGTCGGTCATCCTGTGCGAGAAGGACGATCTGGCGCAAGGCACCAGCTCGCGTTCCGGCAAGCTGGTGCATGGCGGTCTGCGCTACCTCGAATATTACGAGTTCCGGCTGGTGCGCGAAGCGCTGATCGAACGCGAGGTGCTGCTTGAGGCGGCGCCGCACATCATCTGGCCGATGCGCTTCGTGCTGCCGCACAGCCCCGAGGACAGGCCGGCATGGCTGGTCCGGCTCGGGCTGTTTCTCTACGACCATCTTGGCGGCCGCAAGCGGCTGCAGGGAACGAGGACGCTGAACTTGAGAACAGCGCCGGAAGGGGCGCCGATCAAGGACGAATTCAAGCGCGGCTTCGAATATTCCGACTGCTGGGTCGACGACGCCAGGCTGGTGCTGCTCAATGCGCTCGATGCCAGTCAGCGCGGCGCAAAAGTCTTCACTCGCACTGCCTGTATTGCTGCCTGGCGCGAAGACGGCCTGTGGTCGATCGACATGCAGGACGGCCGCACGGGCGCTGTGACGAGGGTCCGCGCACGCGGGTTGGTCAACGCGGCCGGGCCATGGGTGAATGACATCGTCAGCCGCGTCGCCGGACAGAATTCCACCCGCAACGTTCGCCTGGTGAAAGGAAGCCATATCGTCGTGCCAAAATTCTGGGAGGGACGGCAGGCCTATCTGATCCAGAACAACGACAAGCGGGTGATTTTCGTCAACCCGTATGAGAACGATCTGGCGCTGATCGGCACCACCGACATACCCTATGAAGGCAGGCCTGAGCTAGTGGCGGCCGAAGCCAGCGAAATCGATTATCTGATCAAGGTGGTCAACCGCTACTTCAAGCGCCAACTCACCGCGCAGGACGTGGTCTACAGTTTCTCGGGCGTGCGGCCGCTCTATGACGACAATGCCGACAACCCGAGCGCGGTGACGCGCGACTACATCTTCGAACTCGACGCCCCGAATGGTGGCGCGCCGCTGCTTTCTGTGTTCGGCGGCAAGATCACCACCTTCCGCAAACTGTCCGAACATGCGCTGGAAAAGATCCAGCCCTTCTTTCCGACCATGAAGAAGGCCTGGACAGCCAAAATTCCCCTGCCGGGAGGCGACCTGCCCAACGCGGATTTCGAGCAGTTCCTGGGCGATCTGCACGCCGAGTTTTCGTGGCTTAGCCCGTCGCTGGTGAAGCACTATGCCCGCAGCTACGGCACGCGCACGCGCGCCTTGCTGAAAGGCGTAAAAGGCGAAGCCGATCTCGGCCGTCGTTTCGGCCCGGATTTCTATGAGCTCGAAGCTGTCTTCCTGTTCGAGACCGAATGGGCGATGACCGCCGCCGACGTTCTCGAACGCCGGACCAAACACGGGCTGCATATCAATGCGGCCGAGCGGAAAACATTCGAAGACTGGTGCACAAAGACAATGGCGGCGGTGAACTGATGGCCTTCACGCTTTCGCTGAACACCAACCCGCTGGTCAATCGCTTCGCCGATCCCGACGATCTGATCGACGCCATTGCCTATGGCATCGGCATCCGCGACGTGCAACTGACGCATGAATTCGTCAATCCGGGCTGGCCGGCGGCAACGATCGCCAAGTTCGTTCGCCTGTTCAACAGCGCCCTGGCGCGGACCGGCGTGCGGATCACTTCGGGTATGACCGGTCCCTATGGCCGGCTCAATCATTTCGGCCATCCGGACGCGGATGTGCGCCGCTATTATGTCGATTGGTTCAAGACCTTCGCCGGCATCTCCGCCGAACTCGGCGCGTCGGGCATGGGCACGCAGTTCGCCATATTCACCTACAAGGATTTTGACGATCCGCAGCGGCGCGCGGCGCTTCTCGGCATCGCGCTCGAATGCTGGCGCGAAGTGGCCGAGCACGCCAAAGCGGCGGGCCTGACCTACCTTTTCTGGGAACCGATGTCGGTCGGCCGCGAGTTTGGCCACACGATCGAAAGCTGCGTCGAATTGCAGGGCGCCATCGATGCGGCCAAGCTGCCGATCCCGATGCAGATGATGGTCGACATCGACCATGGCGACGTGACCTCGCCCAATCCTGACGACACTGATCCCTATGCCTGGGCGAAAGCGTTCCCGTTGCAATCGCCGATCATCCACATCAAGCAATCGTCGATGAACAAGGGCGGGCACTGGCCGTTCACCGCCGCCTACAACAAGGATGGCCGCATCATCCCGCAGAAGCTGCTCGACGCCGTGCGGGCGGGTGGCGGAACCGACAATGAAATCTGCCTTGAACTTTCCTTCCGGGAGAGGGAACCGGTCGATCATCAGGTTATTGCAATGATCCGTGAGTCGGTGGATTTCTGGGCGCCTTACATCGACAGCGGCCGCGAAAGTCTCAAGCCTCGCGCTTGAGGCAAACCGCCGGCCCGAAGGCCGGCGCAGACCCGGAAACACGCATCATTCGAATTTCGGATCGAAGGAGAGAAGAATGGCCCCATATTGGGTCGGCACGAGCTGGAAGATGAACAAGACGCTGGCGGAGGCGCTGCAGTTCGCCGAGGCATTGGCGGCGTTCGTGCCGGGCTTCGATCCGGCGATACAGCCTTTCGTCATTCCCCCCTTCACCGCGGTGCGGCAGGTCAAGGCGGCGCTCGCCAACACCCGCGTCAAGGTCGGCGCCCAGAACATGCATTGGGCCGATGCCGGCGCCTGGACGGGCGAGATTTCGCCGGTGATGCTGAGGGATTGTGGGCTCGACCTGATCGAACTCGGCCATAGCGAGCGCCGTGAGCATTTTGGCGAGACGGACAAGACTGTGGGACTGAAAACGGCGGCGGCAGTCAGGCACGGCTTCGTACCCTTGATTTGTGTCGGCGAGACGCTGGCCGAGCGCGAGGGCGGCCGCGCCGACGAAATTCTGACCGCGCAGGTTTTGGGCGCGCTGCAGGGTCTCGCAAACAATGAGTTGTCGGCAGAGATACTCTTTGCCTATGAACCGGTGTGGGCGATCGGCGAGAAAGGCATTCCGGCCAGCGCCGACTATGCCGACAAGCAGCAGGCGCTGATCAAGCAGATCGCAGCAACCCGGTTGCCGACCGCCCCGCTTGTGCTCTACGGCGGCAGCGTCAATCCCGGCAACGCGGCCGAACTGATCGGCCAGCCGCATATCGATGGGCTGTTCATCGGCCGCTCGGCATGGCAAGCGGAAGGCTATATCGACATTCTCAAAAAGGCGTCGGCCGCCATCGCGCGCTGACCACGAAAACGAAGGAGTTAATTGCCATGAAGATCGCACTCGGAGCCGACAGCGCCGGCAAGCCGCTGCTCGATGTCATCGCCAAGCATCTCGCCACCAAGCCAGAACTGCAGGTCGTCGATCTCAGCCAGGCCGGATTCTACGCCGATATTGCCGCTGCGGTCGGCCACGAAATTGTCGACGGCAATTACGACCGCGCCATCCTGTTTTGCGGCACCGGCATCGGCGTCAGCATCTCGGCCAACAAGGTGCCCGGAATCCGTGCCGCGCTAACCCACGACACCTATTCGGCGGAACGCGCTGCGAAATCCAACAATGCCCAGATCATCACCATGGGTGCGCGCGTCATCGGCCCCGAACTGGCCAAATCGATCGCCGACGCCTGGCTGGCCTCGGAGTTCGATCCGAACGGTCCCTCTGCCGCCAATGTGCAGGCTGTCGACAAGCTCGACGCGAAGCGCTGAGGATTCGCTCCCGACCTAGCCGGTCAAGGCGATCCGCATCGCCTCGATGACGGTTACGGCGGACGCCGCGCCTGGATCCATATGGCCAAGCGAGCGTTCGCCGAGGCGGGAGGCCCGGCCCTTGGTGGCGATCATCGCCTTGGTCGCCTCCGCGCCGGCCTTTGCCGCCTCGGCTGCAGCCGCGAGGCTGCCGGCCAGCCCCTTGCCGGCGGCCAGTGCCTCGCCCGCAGCCGTCGCGGCCGGCGCCCACGCATCGATCATCGTCTTTTCGCCAGGCTCGGCCTTGCCGCGATCCTGAATGCCTCTGGCCATCGCTTGGAACATAGCGACCGCGTCGGCGTCGTCGAGCGTCGCCTTGCCCTTGACGGCGGCCGCGCCGCGCATGAATGCCGTGGCATAGAGCGGGCCCGAGGAGGCGCCGACGGCGTTGAGGAACGACTTCGCCGCCGTGTTCAGCAAGATGGTCGGATCGGTGGTGCCGGTATCCAATGCGGCCACCGCATCGCGTGCCGCGGCAAATCCAAGCTCCATCGCAATGCCGTGGTCGGCATCGCCGATCACCCCGTCAAGCGCGCACAACCGGTCCCGGTCGGCTGACATGGCGTCGGCGATGGCAACGAACATCGCGGCAAGGCGGGTGGTGTCGATTGTTGTCATCTGTTGTTCCTTGCCGCCCCCAGTTTACCCGGCGCGAAACATGGCGCAGTCGCAAGGGTGGTCGAGCATCGTTTGCAACTCGTCGTCGAGGTGGTGCAGCGTGATCGAAGCGCCGGCCATTTCGAGCGAGGTGCAGTAATTGCCGACCCAGCTTGCGTGAATGGATACACCGATATCGTCAAGCCGCTGCTTCACGCGCCGGTTCATGATGTAGAGTTCCATCAGCGGTGTCGAACCCAGCGAATTGACCAGCACGGCGACCTTCTCGCCGCGTGCCGGCGCCATCTCGGCGAGAATCCTGTCCAGCATTTCGTCGGTGATCTCGTCGGCCGTTTTGAGTTTTCCGCGTGCGATGCCGGGTTCGCCATGGATGCCCATGCCGATCTCCATCTCGTCGGGTCCGATCTCGAAATTCGGCCGGCGGGTTTGCGGCAACGAACAGGGCGCCAATGCCACGCCCATGGTGAATGTGTGGTCGTTGGCCTTCCCGGCAATGCGTTCGCATTCGTCGAAGGACAGCATCCGGTCGCAGGCAGCGCCTGCCGCCTTGAAGATGAAGAAGTTGCCGGCGACACCGCGCCTCTTGTGCCTGTCGCCAACGGGCGCGGAAGCGACGTCGTCGGTGCTCAGAACCGTGCGCACCTCGATGTCGTCCATCGCGGCCATCTCGGCCGCCATGTCGAAATTCATGACGTCGCCGGCATAGTTGCCGTACATGAACAGCACACCGGCGCCGCCGCTCGCCGCCTTGGCGCATTCGAGGATCGGGTCGGGCGGCGGAGAGGCGAAGACATTGCCGATCGCCGCCGCGTCGGCCAGCCCCTTGCCGACGAAGCCGAGAAAACTCGGCTCGTGGCCCGAGCCGCCACCAATGACGAGGCCTACCTTGCCTTGGCGCGGTCCATCGCGGGCGATGATCGAGCGCGGGCTTCCGTCAACGGCTTTGAGATGGCGGGGATGCGCAGCCAGGATGCCTTCCAGCATCTCGTCGACGGCGCGATTGCCGTCATTGATGATCTTCTTGGTTTGCACCAACGTCCTCCCGATTTGGTATTTTCATAGATGATACCGGGCGTTATCAGGCTGCCTTCGGGCGAGGGCAGGGGCGCGATGCCCACCAAACTGCCTCGATCGGCTTCGTAGCTGTTACCAGCCGTTCTGGCAGAAGCTAAGCGGACCGAAGTGCGCGGACAATGGCGCTGTAGTGTACAAGATCGCACCACGGCTTAGAAAAGGCGGTGGCTCCCCGGGCCGGATTCGAACCAGCGACCAACCGGTTAACAGAGGTTTTCCTAAGCATCTTCACGCGTCGATTTGCGACAGACCGATACAGCCGAAACCGTTTGTGTGCAAGGCTTTTGTCGGTGCACGTTGTCGCCGCTTGTCGCGTGGTGTATCGACAAAGCGCAGGGTTTTGTGTAGATCATGCTGTAGATCAAGCCGAACCGGTTTCTCGGGGGACGCAATGCCGACTGTCGAACTCACCGACAAATTCTGTCAGTCGGCCAAATCGCTGTCAGGTCGCAAGATCGACTATTTCGACACGATCGTAAAGGGTCTCGTCCTCCGCGTTTCAACCGGCGGCCAACGCTCCTGGTATGCCGTGTACGGACCTCCAGCGAAGCGCCAATGGCTCAAGTTGGGGACCTATCCCGAGGTGCCGCTCGGAAGCGAGAAAGGGGCACGGCAGAGGGCCAAGGATACGCGCGCCAAGGTCGGCGATGGTGTCGACCCGATTGCCGAGAAAAAGGCTCTGGCGGCCTCGCAGACAGTCGCGGATCTCGTTGACAACTATGTTGCCCGGCAGGCCTCTACGAAACGGTCCGGCGGTGAGATCGCTCGCCGGCTTCGAAAGAACGTCACAGACCTGATCGGCACCATCAAACTCGCTGACCTGCACCGGCGCGATATCACTAAGTGCATCGATGCCGTCAAGGACCGCGGCGCCCACGTAGAGGCCAATCGGATCTTCGAAGATGTTCGAGCAATGATCCGGTGGGCGCGAGGCCGCGGTGACCTCGATAGCAACCTGGTGGAAGGCATGCGCCGGCCGACCGAAACAACAGAGCGGGACCGCGTCCTTTCCGCCGACGAGATCAAGACCATGTGGAAGGTGTTAGTCGACGCCGATATGAGGGAATCGACCCGGCGGATTCTTCGCCTTTGCCTCGTCACCGGGCAGCGCGTCGGGGAGATTTCCGGCATGGTCCGCAACGAGCTAGATCTCGACCGGCACATCTGGACGATCCCGCCGGCCCGGGCCAAGAACAAGCGCGAGCATGTGGTGCCGCTTTCCGACATGGCAATTGAGATCATCGCGGCGCAACTGGACGACGCGGCTGCATTGGCCGAACAGAAGGACAGGCAACTGCCGCCATTCGTCTTTCCCGCACCAGGCGGGCGCGTGGCCGTCACTGGCGCTTCTGTGCCAAAAGCCGTCAAGCGCGAGGAGGCAACGAAACGCAACGTCACAACCATCATGGGTGTCTCACCTTGGACGCCGCACGATCTCCGGCGCACCGCTGCCACCCACATGGAAGAAATCGGTGTTTCGCCATTTGTCATCGGCCACGTGCTCAACCACATTTCCGCGACGAAGGCCTCGATAACCAGTCGCGTATACGCCCGATATGACTATGCCCGCGAAAAGCGCGAGGCGCTGGAGCTTTGGGCCGGACGCTTGCGAGGGATCATTGACGCCGACACCAAGGTTGTGCCGCTGGCGGGCAAGGCGCGGGCATGAGTTCGCCGCGCGATTTTGACCTAGCGCTAGAGGACTTGGCCAAGCTGCGCGGACCATCAGATGATTCTGAATGGCGGATGCTGGAAGGACTTCTCGTTGGCGCGGCGCAGCGGGCAGCTCGGTGGGACGAGCATGCCGACCCCTACGAGGATGATCGTGCACGGGATCGTGATTTCATTGAGAGCGGCCTTCCTTCGATGCAGGCGACCGTCGCCAAACTGCAGGGGCTGGCAGAGCGACACACCGGACGTTTTGATGCAGCCGTCTTTCGAGCGATCAGGTCGATAGGGTTGACTCCTGACATCCTGAGATCGGCCGGTTACTCCTACGATGACGATGGCTGGCTCGCCGGACCGTTTCTTCGCAAGCTACTTGCTGCCCTGCATGATCATCTCGAAATCGAGGCAGATCCGGGCTCCAGGCAAACTGTAAAAGGGCGCCGGACTGGAGGTCGCCACCGCGTCATTTGGGGCCCGCTCCAGTGGCCGCACTTCGTCGACGAAACCCGGATGCCTGATGGACGGAGGACGGGGTTGCAGTTCGAATTGGCGTTCCATCTGCGCCGATACACCGGCGGGCTCAGGATGCGTGAAATCATGATCGACGACACGCTGCCGACTGTCGGTCGGCCGCACCATGCGATCGCCGCACAATTTGTGTTTGCAGCGATCGGCGTCTTCATCGACGACAACGGCGACGCATTTCAAAAGGTGATGAGCAACCACTCAGGCGTGAACGGGGAACCGGTGCGCTGGTGGGGTTGGGGTGCACCTGAAGGGTACGATCGGGACACGAAGAGCTTTGCTTTTTTCGCTCCCGACGACTGAGCGGAAATCTTTCTGGAGAGTTGTCCGTTCTCAACGGCATGCAGCTGGGTGAACCTTGTCCCGTCAACAGACGACGAGGCAGTTTGCACATGTCAAAGCATCAAATCATAGATCTGGTCGACGAACCGGCCGCATGCCGCATCCTTGGCGGCGATAACTCTCCTATTCATCGCTCCACGCTCTGGCGTGGAATCAACGCCAAGAGGTTCCCGGCTCCTATCAAAATGGGATCTGGGACGAACCGGTGGAACCGGGATGAGTTGCTCGCGGTAATAGAGAAAGCGGTAGCTGAACGCGATCAGGAAGCCGCTTGATGCGAGCCGTTCCGATCCTCGTCACCGGCGCCGCCGTTCTTTTCGTGATTGCTGTCCTCACCGGATGGGTGCAGCCATGAGCGCGGATTTCGGGCAATCGACAGGGGCTTTGGTGAGTAAGTACCAGCTCCTGCCGCGCCTTTCCCCAGAAGAATTCGCCTCACTCGAGCGCTCGATCATCGCGCATGGCGTGCTGGTGCCGGTGGAATATGACGAGGCCGGCGAGATCATCGACGGCCATCACCGCGTCGAGATCTGCGCAAGCCTTGGCCTGGTCGACTGGCCGAAATTCGTGCGCAAGGGGCTGTCGGAACTCGACAAGCGGGCGCTGTCGCGCGAACTGAATTTCGCCCGCCGGCATTTGACGACGGCACAGAAGCAGGCGGTGATCTCCGACCAGCTGCGCGACACGCCGTCGATCTCGTCGCGGGCCATCGCCGGCATGCTGGGCGTCGATCCGAAAACGGTTTCGGCGGTGCGCACCCGGCTGGTGTCAACTGGGGAAATTCCCCAGTTCGACGAGACCACCGGCAAGGACGGCAAGGACCGTCCGGCGCGCAAGACCATCAAGACCGCCTTCGTGCCCGACCAGGGCAATGTCGGCGAGTTCCTGAAGGGCGCGAAAATGATCCGCGCCGAAAAGCAGAAGCTCGCGCATGCCGTGCGCCTCACCCATATGGACATGGTCAGGGCCAACGGGGCGGCCACGGCGCCGGGCAAGCTGTCGCGCACCTATTGCGTCGGCTATGCCGATCCGCCGTGGAAGTTCGGCGTGCGCTCGGAAGTGACCGGGCGCGAGAAGAGCGCCGAAAACCACTATCCGACGATGACCACCGACGAGATCATCGCGCTGTTTCGCGACCTCGATCCGTTCAGCGAAAACGCCGTCTTTTTCCTCTGGGCGACCAACCCGATGCTGCTCGACGGCCTGCGGCTGCTTGCCGAGCTCGGCTTCACCTATGTGCATAACTGGGTCTGGGACAAGGAAGTCGCCGGCACCGGCTATTGGGGCCGCGACCGCCACGAGCACCTGCTGATCGGCCGCCGCGGCGACATCGCCGCCCCGCTGCCCGGCTCGCAGCCCGAAACCGTGCACCGCGAGCGCAAGGGCAAGCATTCCGCCAAGCCGGACTTTTATGCCGAGACGATCGAAAAACTGTTTCCCGGCGTCGCCAAGCTCGAGATGTTCTGCCGCGCGCCAAGGCCCGGCTGGGAGAGCTGGGGGTTTGAAGCTGCGGTCGCGCCTTGGACGCCCGAGGTGTTGATCCAGGCCGAGGAAGCACAGAACCCGAAGCGCGGCCGGTCGCGCAAGGCGGTGCCGGCATGAAGCACAGCATTCTTCTCGACCTTCCCGTTGGTGGATCAACGGGTCTCTGCCATCAGTCGAGCGCCGCCATCGAGGTTGCCGCGGCCTGGTATCGCGCCAATGCCTCTGCATGCGAGCATCCAATCATCCCGGCTCTGCGGCGCCGCTTCGGCCTGACGCCGTTGCAGGCCGTTGCCGTGCTGCGCGAGGCCGCGCGGGCATGAGCATCGAGGTCATGGTCAAGGTCATCCAGCGCGCGCCGGAATCGGGCAGCAAGCTGAACTGCATGATCATCATGGCCAACTGGTGCAACGACGAGGGGGACAGCCTTCGTCCTTCAATCGCCTTGCTTGCAGAAGCGATGCGCGTGAGCCGATCGCAGGCCCAGCGCGTTCTACACGAACTCATGCCCGCTACACCGGAGGACGAAGCCGCCGGAAACTGGTGGTTCCGTGTCGTCGGCAACGACAAGGGCGGAGCGCCGGGCATGACAAGACGCTACAAAATGAACGTGGCTAGGCTGGACGAATGTCCGCTGTTGCCGGAGTTCGAAAGGGCAGCCGCGCGGCGCCGGAACAAGAGTGAGACGGGTCGCATAGGTGCGACGGGTCGCATGGATGCGACGGGTCGCATGGATGCGACCTCACGGGCCGCACCCATGCGACCCGATTCGTCAGAAGACTCGTCAATTGAGAGAGAGCGCGCGCGCGATGACGGGAAGGACTTCGAGCAAGCTCGCCGCGCCTGGCCGACTGGCTTTGCCGACAGTCGGAAAGATGCGCTGAAAGTCTGGTTAGCGCTTTCACCTGAAGATCGCGTTGAGGCAAGCAGCGAAATCAGTCGGTTTGTGGACGCGAACAAGTCGGCAGGTCGAACGCTGATCTGCAGCTTTGCGGCATACCTGAGCGAGCATCGGTGGACGGCGCTGCCCTATAGGAGGCCAACGCCGTCTTCATCTGCGGCAGCAACCGAACCGAAAGCCTCGCCAAGACCGTCGCGGCCGACGGCGTTCCAGCGAGCCAATCCGCACCTCTACCCCGAACTGTTCGGTCAGCCCAAGCCTGATGCCGAGGCGGCAGCATGACCATGAGGAGGGGGGCGGTCAAATCTCTGAAGCCTATGGGGCCTCCAACCGCTTGGGGCTCACTCACAGGTTTTTTTCTTGGCGCCGGATTTTTTGCTGCCGAACCGATATTTGAACACTCGCCGACCGGGGCGCGCCGGTGAGCACTCGAAAAACAACAAACGACATCAGTGACTTACCTGCGCGAACCAGTTTCGTGAGCGCGAAAGTATGCTCGAATCGTTCGATTAATTTCGTTTGTGAGCCGGTGCAGCTTGGGCTGCCTGGCCTGCCGCCGGCGACTGCTCGCTGCTGGCATTGCGGCGAACTGTTCGGCGTCGGCCAAGCGCGCCGCGGTCGGCCACAGGCATTCTGCTCGCCTCCTTGCCGCCAGGCGCATGGCGCCGCGCAGCGCGAGACGTGGCGAATGACGCACGGCAACGGATCCGCACCGCATTCCGACGGCTCGACCGGCGCGACAGTCAGCTGCTTGACCTGCGGCAGCGCGTTGCCAACTACGCCGAAGCGGGCCGGCCGCCTGGCTCGTTTCTGTACTCCGGAGTGTCGGCACAAAGCCGTGCTTCGGCGCCGGGCGGCGTGGCGAGCACGTCGCCGCAGGGTTGCGGGGCCGTGACATCGCCGAGCCAGGAGCACACCCGAAAGCTCGCCGCGGCGCGTCAGCGGCGGCGGCGCCGACGTGAACAGCGCGGCGAAATCGTGGTCCCGTTTGTGGCAGCCGACGAATTCATCACCTGGGCGATCGATACCGGCCGGGTCGACGAAACGAGAGCTTGGGACCGCGTGGCGCTCGCGAGAGCGCTGCGCCTGATCGTGATCGAAGCAATGGCGTCACGCGTGACGGACGGATTTGCCGAGGCCGCGGTAAGACGTGACCAGCACGAAGAATCGCCCACCAGGAGACCGACAGATGCTCGCAAGGCTCTTCCCGACCGAGAGAACTGAAACCACAGCGGCCGATCGCCTTCGCGAAAGCCTGCAGCTGCCCGCCAAACCGAATATTCTGAAGCTCGCCGAAGCTGGCGTTGACAGAATCCGCACCCAACGCGCCGATCGGCTGAACGAAATCCAGGCCTTCGCGTCGGGCACTTCCACGAACAAGGCCCATGCCGCGCAATTGAGAGTTGAGCTCGAGGCGTTCGACCAAGGCGACGGTAAGAAGGCATTCGAGGAACGATCCCGCCGCCGTGAGGCATTCGGCAAGGCTGCAATGGCTGAGCTTGGCCCAGCCGTCGCCGAATATCGGCAGGAGATCAATCAAATGATCGACGAAATGGAGGCGCTGAACGCCTTGGTTTTGGAGCTGCTGGCCGCCTCGAACGCAAACGGCATTGAAGCCATCACGGGGATCAGAGCATCTCTGCCGCTGTCGCACGTCATCAGGCGCCTGCGCCAGATCATCAACAACAACGGATCGATGTTCTGATGAAAAAACCTTCCCCGGCGCGCGGTTCATTGCGGGCGACTAAAGGGCGCGTCCAAAAGCAGATAGACGACCTCCGGCGCGCGTCGGGTCTGAGTGCTTCCGGTCAAGGTCGTCGTTGCCCTGAGTACGAGCCGGCAAAACGAAATGACCCGGCGAACGGCTCGGCTGCCGCGCGCTTGCCAATAGCGAGCGCGCGGCAATCCGCCGAAGACACCGCCGCCGGCGAACTGGCGCGGATCCGGTTCCAAGTTTTCATGGAGAGGGCTCGATGAACTCGATTCCAACAGGTGGCCGAACGGCCCTGGTGGTCGCGGCCGAAGATAGCCGACAGACTGCCCCAGTCATCGTTGACGTCAGTCGCAATCTGCCAATCGAAAGGCCGGAACAGGTCGGCGCGGCGCTGGCGGGGCTCTCCGCGGCGCTCGTCTCGGCGGTCGAGGGCGCCGACGACGTCAGCCTGGAAATTGACGCCACCACGACTGGCATTCGTTACAGGTTTCGGTCCTATCGCAGGAGCACTGGACGATGAGCAATGCTGTTTTCCTCTACGCGAAAGGCGAAGTGAATTCGCACATGGTCGAGCAGGTGCGCAGCGATCTCGCACACAAGCCGCGGGCGACGCGCCTTACTCTATTGATCGATTCGCAAGGTGGTGACATCGACGACGCAAAGCGCATTTACCAAGCAATCCGCAAGCACCCGGCCGCTATTAAGCGCGCGACGATCGTCAATCAATGCTGCTCGGCAGGGATCATCGTGTTGTTGGCCTGCGATTACCGGCGGGCACAAGCGAACGCGAAAATCGTTCTCCACCCGACAGAGATCGAACCTGCGCATTTCAACCAGACTGGCCGCGGCCGCTGGACTGCAGCGCGATACGCCGATGCCGCTGCTCGCTTGCAACGGATCGACGGTGAAATACTCGATCTGATGGCCGAGCGGACTGGAGCAAGCCGGGCTTCGCTCGCGAGCGAAGATGCGCATGAGAGGGAAACGCCGTTGCCCAAGGCGATCGGCTTGGGCCTGATCCATTCAGCTACGGGCTTCCCTTCGCGGTGCAATGCATCCTGGCCCGTTGCAGCCAGGGCCATGAGCAAGAGCGGCGCCCTGATCGGCTTGCCAACACATTTCTTTTCCGAAGCCTTCTTTGCGGCATGCAATGCGGCACCGAGGCACGAGAGTGATGAGTAGCGCTCGATGAGCTTCATGGCCGACCAGATCTTCGATTCCGGCCTGGCCTTCGTGACCAGCCATGCCAACCGGCTGCATATGTGCTCGGACGAGCCGGCGACTTATGCCGAGGCCGTCTCCCTGTCGCTGGGCCACAAAGACAGCCCGACCGTAAGCTCGCCATCGCCCTTCAACTCGGGCCGTAAGGTGACGATCTCCGCCTTCACGGATGGTGTGTTCACCGCTGCCGGCAGGGTTACCCATTGGGCTCTCGTCGACAGCGTCAATTCCGTCCTGCTCGGCACAAACACATTGGCGGTTCCAAAGAATTGCAACGACGACGGCTTCTTTACCTCGCCGGCGTTCCTGATCGCCATTCGAGGTGAGAACGACGTCGCCCTTTCGATCTCCGGTGGACCGGTCACACTGGCGACCAAGGACCAGGCCTATGCCGGCTTCGTTGTCTCGGGCAGGGGCGGCACGCCTCCCTATGCGTATTCCGTCTTCTCCGGCTCTCTGCCCGACGGACTGGCGCTCAATGCATCGACAGGCGCGGTCAGCGGCACACCGACAACGGCAGGTAGCTTCGATGACATCGTGATCCGGGTGACCGATGACGACGGCTCGGTCGCCAACCTGGGTGCCTTCAACATCGAGGTGCTTGCATGGGTGGCGACCGCAAGCCTGACCTTCGAGGCAGACAGCTTGGGCGGCCAGACTGTCCGGATCAGGATTGCGTCCGCACAGATCGGAACAGGCGGCACCCAAGTGCGCGTCACCCTGATGGCGAGCACTTCACATGGCGGCGCCGACATTGTGGGAGCCTTCGTCGGAATAGCCGGCACCGCGGCCGCATATGCGACAACGCCAACTCGTCTGACCTTCAACGGTGGAAGCTCCGGCGTTTCGCTTGGGCAAGGCTCATCGATCGTCACCGATAACGTCGCATTTTCGACGGCGCCGGGCGACGACATCATCATCGGCCTGTCCTTTGACAGCTCCTCGGCCGCCCGCGGCACGGGGTCTCAACTTGGCTGGGATACGTACATCAAAGCCGCCTTCGACGATGCGGGCAACATCAGCGGAAGCGGTTATTTCGGTGCGGCTTGGGGCGTCATCTGCATCACGAAAATAGAGGGTTTCTGATGAGCGATCCAGCAGCAATGAGCATCGCCGATCTCGTCCAGTTCCAGCCTCGCATCGAGGCCGTGACGCGCGGCAGCGGCGAGAGATTTGACCTGACCACATGGGAGGGCGCGACGGCTTGGCTCGCAGCATGCAAGGCCCCGTCGTCGGCCGAGCTCTTTCACGTCCATAGAGACGATATCGCAACCTTGGAGGCTGCTTGGCGCGCCGGCGTGCCTTTTCCGGTCGGCCGAAATGCAATTCTCAACGAAGAGGACCCGCGCAAGTGTTCAAACTGACCAACCTCATAGGATTTGGCGCCAACGCCGCCCTCCACGTTCCGCCTCCGTCGTCGCCGGTGACATATATCGCCCACTCAGCAGGTGCTGTCTCAGCCGGCAGCTATACCTACGCAAGCGCGCCGCTGTCGGCGCCGGCTGCTGATCGCCTTGTCGTGGTCGTTCTCACCGGCGACTCGGTTGGCAACTATTCAACCACGGGTGTCTCGGTCGGCGGCACGGCATTGACGCTCTGGAGCCCTGGCCGCCTTCAGCTTTTCACAACAGTCGTGACCTATCTAGAGGTCTACTACGGCATCGTCGCCGCCGGTGCGGCACCGAACATCGTTGCCACCATGACGGCAGCGAATGCGGCCATGGACGTCTATTGTCTGTCTGGTTGTAGTTCGACGCCTGTTGATCAAGTCGGGGTGACATCGGCGAGCGGCACAAGCTGCGCCATCAACAATGTGGAAACCAAAGTCGGCGGCGCGCTGGTCGCAGCCATTGCCGCACAGAACGGCAGCGTCACGTTCACCGAGGGCTGGACAGGCGCCGGCAGCATCGTTGAAGATTCAGACACAGGTGGCGCCAACCTACGCACTGGTGCCGCGCACATCGCCACAACGGCGGCAACGACGACCGACGATTTCACCTTCACGCTTTCCGCATCGAAGACCTTCGTCGGCGGGGCAATCAGTTTCGGGCCGTAGGTTATCCCACTTGAGGGTACATGTTGCCGATCGGATCGGATGGGTGCTTGACCGCAGGCCGATGAGGCGCGCCGGCCTCCGGTGCAAGCTTAATCACAATGCTGAGCCCAATTATGATGCCGATCGCCACCGCAAGTACGAGGGCAGTCCGGCTAGGCGCTGGATGGTTGGTATTCATTGCCTAGCCTTCCTCCACCCGGCCGCGCGCGCCTGGTCTTCAGAGCAAAACCAGCGCTCGCCCTTCAGCAGGCTGATGCGGGTTTCGGAGTAATATTCCTGGCCGGGGACATGATAGATTTTCTCGCCGGCGTTGTAGCTGATGTTGCCCTTGATGTTGCAACTGGTGAACTCAGGACCGATCTGGATCGCCAAACCGACGCCCAGCAGCGTCAGGAGCCCGAGGAGCCCAACCCACCATTCCCACCAAGGCGCCCGTTCAGGCGGCCGCCTATGCCGGCGATACCGTCGCCGGTTGTACTCGTTGTCCGCGACGTATCGGTGCCGCTTGCCCATTACTCAATGCCTATCGCAGGCGATGCCATTGTGATTGCGGTCCAGGCCATTCACGTCCGGCCCGGTGAGGGGCGTGTTCGGCGGCACCACCGGATTGTTCCCCTTGCCGCCGGCGCAATCCAGATCGGCACCACCATTCGGCACCGTCGCAAGTCCGGCAGGCGTCACGCCACGATATCGCTGGACAACGCCGGCAATGCGTTGGCCGTTACCCTCGATGTGCGTGTTCTGGCTGTTCGGATTGAACGGGTCGACGGTCTGGGCGAGGCTGTTGGCCCGGTTGGCGTCGCCGGCGGCGAGCGTCACGGTGTCGTAGTTGTTGAGATAGTCCACAGCGCAGCCGCTGAGTGCCAGAATGGCGCTCAGAAAGAACAGCACTGCAGGACGCGCCACCACCTTGGACATCAGACTGGTGCCGGATTGACGCCGGCGGCTCTCAGCTGAGCTCCCAGCTTTGCTCGAGTTGCGCAGGAGGCCTTGTTACCGGCGACGCACTTATTGTTCGCATCTGACCAGTCCAGCAAAGCCGTATTGATCCAACTGCCGGGCGCCCTCTGTATCCCGTACGGCGTCGGTTGCGCGCCAGCAGCGACGGCTGCTGCAGCAACTGCGGCACCTTGCCCATGCGGGGCACGCTTCCACCCGCTTAGGATCAGGCAGTTTTTCATATACTGGTCTTCGGCAGCCAAATTGCCCAGGGCATTGCCGATACCGGCCCCCGCAACAAATCCCGGAGACCCGATAGCAATATAGCCTTGGTCGACTGACCCCTTATGCATTTCGCATTGAGCATGGGCGACGTCGAAACTAGGCCCGTAGCCTATTTGCATGTAGTCGGCTTGATTGCTTGTTTGGCAGCCGCAAAGCACTGCCACGGCACCAAGTGCCATGAATACCTTTGTTTTCATCCCCCAGCCCTCCCAAGGCGGCGTTAGCATCTCTCAAAGCTGATATTTGCGCAAGTGACGACAGGTGCCCTGATATCGGATGCTTGGTTCCGTCACAGCCAAGGAGCCATTTTGCTGCACGGCTTTTGTGAAGACCGTCCCATTTCAGCACTGAAATGCTGGCACCGCTCTTGCAGCATCAATCTTGCCGGCTGACCCCGGTCCTGATCGCGTACTCTGATCAGGTGTAAGGCCTCGCCGGGCTCGAGGTAGTTGGGGTCTTCGCCCGGCGAGTTGTCTACCAGCACGGAACGCGCCGGCCGAGGCCTTGCTTATAAGCCGCGACTTATGCAATATCGCCACGTTCTCCAAAGCGAGGCGCGGCATGCTGGCACGGACAGATCGTCATCCCTGCGATATCCACGCCATTTCCCGCATATGCGGTGTCACCCTGCACGACAGCGCCGATAATCGCTCGACCGGCCGCAAGCCTGGTCACTGCTACTGCAAACCCGCGCGGTCCGCGACATTAGAGCGCCGCGGCGGCGTTGGGCGCGCGTTCCCGCTGGGGGTCTCCCGCAAGACTCGGCCACCGTCGCGCGACCAAGCGAGCTTCCCTGTGTCCGCCCCTATTTGATACTCGGGGACGGTGGTTTCACCATCACGCGCAATTGCATCTGATCGATCGTTGCGACGATGGCAGCCGCCAGCGCTTCCGCCTCATCCATGAGCCCCGGCCCATAGAGACCGTTCACCGCTTCCTCGCTGGGCAGCACGCCGGGCGGGCAGTGGTCCTCGATTGTGCGCCGGATGAGCGTCAACGCTGCCCGGCATTCGTCGGCTTCGATCTTCATAACCTTTGAAACATGCATTTGAGCTAAAATGTTCCGGAACCGATTTCAGGTTCGCGGCTTGAATCGCCGGACGGTGGGTCAGTGCATGCGTTTGAAGTTCGTCGCGCCGTTGATGCCGACCCTGGTGGAGAAGCCTCCCGAGGGCGACGACTGGATTCACGAAGTGAAGTTCGACGGCTACCGTTCGCAGCTCATCATCGATGAAGACGGGATCCGGATTTACACACGCAATGGCCACGACTGGACGGCGAAATACCGCGACCTGGTGACAGAGGCCAAGACCCTGGGCGCCGAAAGCGCGATCGTCGACGGCGGAGATCATCGTGTTGAACGATGCCGGCCTGTCCGACTTCGGCGAGCTGCGCAAGGCGATCACCCGCCGCCAGCAAGACCTCTATTTCGTCGCCTTCGATCTGTTGCACCTCAACGGGCACGATCTTCGCGATATGGCGCTCGAGGAGCGGCGCGAAATCCTGGCCGGCATGATCGAGCCGGGCGGCCGGATCCAGTTCAGCGAGCCGCTGCCGGGTGAAGCCAAGGCCATCTTTCACCTGGTCGACCAGGCCGGGCTCGAGGGAATGGTGTCGAAGCGCCGCGACAGCAAATACCGCAGCGGAGCGTCGACCAACTGGCTGAAGGCCAAATGCTATTCGATCGACGAGTACGAGCTGCTCGGCGTCGAGCGCGAGGCAGGCAAGCCGGCGTTCGCTCTCATGGCCGAGCGCGGCACCGGGCGCTATGTCGGCAGCGCTTTCGTGACGTTGAACCGGGAAATGCGCGAACGGCTCTGGAAACGGGTCCAAGAGCATCCGGGGAAGGCGCCCAAGGGGATGAAGCGGCCGGCAACGCAATGGGTCAAGCCTGGGCTGATCGGCCGCGTGAAGCACCTGCGCGGAGAGGAAGACCTGCGCCATGCGTCCTTGCAGGATTTCAGGGAAGAGACCCCTTAGCCGGGCGGCTTCTCACGCGGCTGTGCCGGCCCTGTCCCGTTCCATTGGATGAATTGCGCCTTTTGTCCGGTGATGGTCTCGATCGACTTCAACAGCGGTCGATGGACTTCACGCAGGGCCTGGTAATGCTCGCTGTGGTACGCCAGGAGCGGCCCGACGATGCTCTTGTGCAGCGCTTCGGCTGCCGCCAGGAAGCGGTCAATTTCAGCCAGGGAAAGCTGTTCGGAAGGTTTGGTTCTGGCCATTGGCGATCTCCGTTGAGTGGGGTCGCCGCAACGAGGACAATAATCCTACATGCCGAGCCGGTTGGCAAGCGCAGTGTTGACGACCCTCTAGCGCCGGGCCTTCCGCCAGCCGGCGGCCCGTGCCTCCGCCTCGCTGCAGAACCAGCGCTCGCCGTACTGAGGACTGATCTTCGTCTCCCAGTAATGCTCCTGCCCTGGGACGTCATAAATCCGCTCGCCGGTATTGATGGAAATGTTCCCCTTGATATCGCAGCTGCCCGCGCCGGCCGTGCGGGTTCCACTCAGCCAGCCAGTTGGGACGAGCCCGACGACCTTGTCGAGCGCTTGTGGGTGAACGGTGAAAAACGCGGTCAAGGGAACCATCATCACCAGCGCCGGCAGGTATTGCCATCGCCACAACCGCCGCCGCTTGGCGTTCTTGCGCCAGCGGTCGGCCTGGTTAGCCCCTCCATGACGCTGGACCTTGCCCACGCCTTTATTCCCCCATTGGGGAAAATGCGTCCATTACGGGGGAGAGTCCAGAGTGCTCGCCCCCGCGACCTCCGTCGGTTGAACGTTTCACGTGACCAGCACTGAAACACTGCCTCAAAGGTCTAGAGTGGATAGTCGTTGGGAAACTCCCGCGCCGCGTGTGCTCGAAGCCGGTCTCGCTGTCGTGATCTTGCCTGTCTGTGGCATCCGCGCACATCGGGTGCTATCGGTAAAGTCGCTGAAAGGGGGCAAGACTCGGTGGAAAAAAAAGACACTCGACCGTACACACTTGCATGGACGATATCGATCGTCGCCCTTCTGAACTCAGTTGTTGCAGTTTTTGTAGTTGTAGTCCCAATAGCAGTGAACCTATTCACTCCTAAGAATTCGCACCTTATATACTCCATTCAATCGAGCGCAGATCAGTCGATCGGACTTCTGGCTTCAAATAGCGGCATCAGAGCGGGCACCATTTCCGGCGCCTCATTGTCTGGCAAACTCGGCAGTGAGGAAGTCGACGGCCTCGACCTGCGGATCGTGGGGGTGGCCGGCAGCGCGGTGATCGTATCCCCGGGCGAAACAAAGCTCTTGACGCTCACCGTTTTAAAACCGGTGCCGGGAGTGCGCATGATCGAAATATTGCAATGCGGGCCGGCAGTGATGCTATTCATCGATGTGAGTTCAACAGATTTTCAGGGTCAAAGACGTACAGACCATCTGCCCATCAACTGCGCTGAGCAGCTGAGCTTCGTCAGTAGCTTTGCCGAAATCCCCCAGATCGCTGAATGAAAAACGCGGCCGGCTCATCCTAGTTCGACACTGTCGACGATTATCTCCATGAGTTTTCGGCAATGAACTCTGCCTTTTCATCCACAGTGGCAGCACGATAGGCGGCTCTGAGGCGTTCCAATCCACTGGCCTTCACCTTGCCTGTCGCATCGGTAAGCTCTTTCAGCGACACGGCGCCCGCTGTGACAGCTGCGACAAGATCCGGGCGATGCTTGATGGCCTTCGCCATGCGCACCCTGCGCTCGCTCACCTGCATCGCGCGGGCTGCTGCCTTGGTGGAAGGCCGCCGCGCAGCAATTTTGCCGGCTTTTCGCTCATGGCCGCGACGGCTTTCTGAGCCGGACACCCGGCCCTTCGCCATTCTCTGGAACGAAGCTGACGCCGGCCGCCTCGAGCGCCGAACGTATATCGGCGAGGGTGCGATCATAAGGCGTGCGGTTACCCCGCTCAAAGTCGGCAAGCGTTTTCGTCGCCACTTTGCTAGCCGTCGCAAGCTGCGCCTGGGACCAGTCCAAAAGAGCACGGGCTGCGCGACACTGTGCCGGAGATAATTCCATCTAACCCATAACCTTACCGAAAATCGGTTGACTTTTGAAACGTAACGTTACATGAAATCGGTTATCGCATAACGCGACAAGAGGAGCAAGAGCATGCCGAACACGTCTGTTCGGGCAGCCGCCGAAGGCTTGCCCAATTATCCCCAAAATTCACACCGCCCCGGCTTCATACGTAAGCTGCTGATGGCTTGGACTACTTCGCGTGCGGGAAGCGAGCCCGCGGTGCGTAAACCAGTACAGGAGAGCTTCATGAACCAGCATATCGATCGCAGAGCCTTGATCGCGGCTTCGACAGGGGCAGCAGCATGTGCTTTGGCAGTTGCCGGGCCGCACATCAGCTCAGCGACAGCGGCAGAGAGCTTCGAGAGCGTTCGGCCCGACCCGGCGTTTGCCGCGCTCGATCGTCTCAAGGCCGCCGACCGAGCACTCAGCCGTTGTGGTTCGCTGTTAGACGATGCTGAGGGCCTGGCCCGCCCAACGCATGGGTTCTGGCCGAGTCGGCTGATCGCCTGGCGCTACCATTCAGCGATCGGCGGGCGAGAGATTGAAGCGGCACGCGCCGAGTTCCTGGACCTCCCGGGCGCCAACATTGCGCGGATCGAGGAAGAGTTTGCCGACGCCAAAAAGCGATATCGTGCGGCAGTGCGGGCCGGCGATGATTGGGACAGGCGGGCAGGGCTGACAGAACTTCGAAGCCGCGCACGCCAAGCTCGGAAAGCGTTCATACTTGAGACGCGTCGATTTGCCCAAACGCGGGCAACGACGCCAGCGGGCGCTGCTGCCATGATCGATTTCGTGGCTCGCGACATGCAGACCGGCGATACCGAATGGCATCTCCCCGCTCTCAAGGCAGCCGCCACCGCACTGCGAAAGATGGCTTGAACCCTGTTTCACGGGTGACTGCTGCTGTAACCAGTTGAGAAACATGACTAGCCTAGCCGCCCATGTTGCTCGGTGGGGAGCCCGTTTTCGTCTGCAACGGTCTCAGCCTCCGAGCACGTGGCCTATGGCAATCCCGAGGCCAATTGCGATACCCGTTGTCAGATTGCCGGAAAGGCGAAGCGCCCATGCCGCCGCGACAGCTTGCCAATTCCATGTCGGCTGCGTCCTGTGCAAGCGGATCAACTCATCAAAAACCATGTTCCATGGTGGTTTCTCTCCTTCGGCGATTCCCGCCTGGATCGGCGCCTAGCGAAGTCGATTGGTGTAGATATGCTGTAGATCAGCCGAAAATCGGCTGTTCCGCAAAACTCTGAAACCTTTGGAAATGTTGGCTCCCCGGGCCGGATTCGAACCAGCGACCAACCGGTTAACAGCCGGTTGCTCTACCACTGAGCTACCGGGGAATAGAGGCTCTCATGTGAGTGGCGCAGCCTATAGCAAACCCTTTTCGGCTTTGCAAAGAAGCATTTCGCATTTTTTAGCGCATTTTCACCCAATGGTTTCTGGCAATCGCCGGATGACACCACATATGAGCCGTCTTGGGCGCCGTCGGACCTTGGTCGGCGGAACCTGAAAGGCGATTGCAGCCTTTAGCGCATATGGCTTTATCGAAGGCAACCGGATCGACTTTCGACATGACTGCAGCAGACGAAAACCAGGCACCGGCGCGGAAAATCTCGGTGTTCGGGCGCGAGTTCACCATGCCGCGCTCGCGCGGGCTGAGGATCGCCATCGGTATCGTGCTGGTGTTTTTCGGCCTTCTCGGTTTCCTGCCGATTCTCGGCTTCTGGATGATTCCGCTCGGCCTTTTGGTGCTTTCCTACGAATTTGCCGCGGTGCGCCGCCTGCGGCGCCGGTTCGTCGTCTGGTGGGAACGGCGTCGCCGGCCAAATTGAAAGCGATGGCGCGCGGTCCCGGTTCAGTGGACGCTTCGCTTCCAGCCCCTCGCAGACCTTCCCCTCGAATATCTCCTTGAGAACGGCAGCCCTGGTGTCAGCCGCGCGTTTACGGTGGAAGCCAGTTTGCACCCGCTGCGTAAAGCCGCGGGTTCGAGTTTCGCCGGTCGCGCAGCCATGGTTGAGGAGCGGCCAATATGCCGGTGCGCCAAGCGCTGAAATCGCTAGGGAACCACGTTGCGGCGGCTGATGAGGAAAGCGCGCCGGAATGCCGCGCGGACGCTTGACGACCTTTCGCTGCCACCATATTGAGTTCGCTCGCCGGGAGCGATGAGGCCTCGTGGCGGAGTGGTTACGCAGAGGACTGCAAATCCTTGCACCCCGGTTCGATTCCGGGCGAGGCCTCCAACCGGTTACATAGGAATAACAATGGTTTAGCGAAGCAGGGCTCCTTCGGGGGCCCTTTTTCATGTCGCACCATGTTGCAAGTGGCTACCATTGATTACAAAGGGCTTTCTCTGACACCCGGCAATTCCGTGCGACATGAAACGCGACATGACACAAAAAACACACCGTCAGGCATCCGGGCACCTTTTGCCCGTTCCCGATTGATCTGTGAGGTTTGTCACAGACGCACCGACGTATCGGCGTAGGCTACGTTCAGTTTCCTGCAGCGGTAAAGGGAGTGCTCCGATGCTCATGAACCTTCCTATGCTTGTGAACCTTCCTCTTGTCGCAGTTGGTCCCCTTGCCGATTGGGTCCGTCATCGAGCCGAGCAGAAGGCGCTGTTGAAGGCAACGGACGAGT